>JAEZSJ010000394.1 GCA_023443985.1 Verrucomicrobiota bacterium
TGCCGGAGCCCCATACCCCGCCCACCGCTCCCGCCGTCGGCACGCCCCCGCCCGGCCTGGTCGACCGCGCCCCCGTCTTCGTGGCGGCCTTCCGCATGCCGGACCTCGCGCTCCTGTACCTCAACGGCTTCGGCCGCCGCCTCGTCGACCCCGAGAGCCAGGCGACGCCCGAGAAGCTGGGCCTGCCGCACCTCCTCAGCGTCGAGAGCTTCGAACGGTTCCGCCGCGAGATCCTCCCGCAGGTCCTCGTGCTCGGCCGCTGGGCGGGCAAGTTCGGGCTCCGCGACACCCGCGGCACCGTGCACGAGAACCGCGCCGCCTTCATCACCCTCGACCGCTCCCCCGACCAGCCGGGCCACGCCCTGGGCCTCGTCGCCGAACTGCCCGCCACCCTGGTGGGCGGCGACACCCGGTCGAGCTCCGACGAGGAGATGCTGCACGCGTTGCTCGAGTCCACCCCCGACCGCATCGTCTTCAAGGACCTCAACAGCCGCTACCTCCGCCTCAGCCGCTCGAAGGCCCGGATGCACCGTCTCAGCGACCCCGCCGGCGCCATCGGCAAGACGGACTTCGACTTCTTCAGCGTCGAGCATGCCGCCGCCGCGTTCGATGCCGAACAGACCGTCCTCCGCACGGGCGAGCCCCTCATCAATGCCGAGGAGAAGTCCGTCTACGAGGACGGCCGTGTCGCGTGGACGAGCACCTCCCGGCTCCCTTTCCGCGACCGCGATGGCAAGCTCCTCGGCACCTTCACCATCTCCCACGACATCACCGACCGGAAGGTCGCCGAGGAGGCGCTCCGGGAGAGCGAGGTGGTGTTCCGCTCGATCTTCGAGGGCTCCAACGACGCCATCCTGCTCTACCTCGACGACCGTTTCTTCGACTGCAACCCGCGCACCCTCGAGATGTTCGACTGCACCAAGGAGCATCTGATCGGGCTCACCGTCGCCCAGCTCTCGCCGCCCCGGCAGCCCGACGGCCGCGACTCCGCCACCGCGGCCGCGGAGCTGACCGCCACCGCCTACCGGCAGGGCTTCTGCCGCCTCGACTGGACGTTCCTGCGCCACGGCGAGACCGCCTTCTACTCCGAGGTCATGCTCGCCGCCTTCGATTTCGGCGGCCGCCGCATCCTCCAGGCCACGGTCCGCGACATCACCGAGCGGATCCGCGCCGAGACGCAGCGCCGCGAGATGGAGCTCCAGCTGCAGCTCGCGCAGAAGCTCGAGTCCGTGGGCCGCCTCGCCGCCGGTGTCGCCCATGAACTGAATACACCCACCCAGTTCGTCTCCGACAACCTGCGTTTCCTCGTCTCCGCCTTCACCCAGCTCGAGCGTGTGCTCGCCGCCCACCGCGAGGCCTTCACCCGCGCGACCGCGCACCCGGACTGCTCCCCCGAGCTCGCCACCGTGCGCGCGGTCGAGGAGGACAACGAGCTCGCCTACCTGCTCGAGGAGGTTCCCCGCACCCTCGAACAGTCGATGGAGGGCCTCGGCCGGATCACCAAGATCGTCACCTCGCTCAAGGAGTTCTCCCACCCGGGCGGCAAGGAGATGAGCGGGGCCGACCTGAACCGCGCCATCAAGACCACCGTCGCCGTCTCCCGCCATGAATGGAAGTACGTCGCGACCGTCGTCACCGAGCTCGACCCGCAGCTGCCGCAGGTGCCCTGCGTGCTCGACGAGTTCAACCAGGCCGTCCTGAACCTGATCGTCAACGCCGCGCATGCCATCGAGCAGGCCAACGCCACCCTCGGCCGCACCCTCGGCCGGATCGTGATCCGCACCCGCCACGAGCCCGGCTGGGCCGTCGTCGAGATCGAGGACAACGGCACGGGCATCCCCACCGACGTGCAGCCCCGCATCTTCGAGCCGTTCTTCACCACCAAGGGGATCGGCCGCGGCACCGGCCAGGGGCTCGCGATCGTCCGCAACGTGGTCGTGAACACCCACCACGGACGCCTCGATTTCGACACCGAGGTCGGCCGCGGCACCACCTTCCGCCTCGAGCTCCCCATCCCCGCCGAGCGCGCCAACCCGCCGGCGCCCCCGGCCGATTGACCGTCCCGTCGTAGCGGTCCCGCCACGAAAGCCGGTCCCGACACCGGCCCGGCCCCCGGGTGGGCCCGTCGCTCCCGAAGTCCGGACGCCCGCCCCTCGCCGGTCGACCGGGTCGCCACGGGTCAGCGGGCGAGGTCCTGGGCAACCGCCTTCGCGAAGTAGGTCAGGATGATCTCGGCGCCCGCGCGCTTGATCGCCAGCAACGACTCGTCCCGCGTGCGTCGCAGATCGAGCCAGCCGAGTTTCGCCGCCGCCTGAATTTGTGAATACTCGCCCGACACCTGGTAGGCGGCCACGGGCAGCCGCGTCGCCGCCCGCAGGTCGCTGATCACATCCAGGTAGGCGCCGGCGGGCTTCACCATCAGGATGTCGGCGCCCTCGGCCTCGTCGAGCAACGCGTCCTTCAACGCCTCCCGCCGGTTCGCCGGATCCAGCTGGTAGGTGTGCTTGCCCAGCAGCGACGTGCCGGCGGCCTGGGCGCTGCCCACCGCCTCGCGGAACGGACCGTAGTACGCGGAGTTGAACTTCGCCGCGTAGGCGAGAATCGCCGTGCCGGAGTGGCCGGCGGCGTCGAGCGCGCGGCGGATCGCCCCCACCCGGCCGTCCATCATGTCGGAGGGTGCGACCAGGTCCGTGCCGGCCTCCGCATGCAGGACGGCCATCTCGGAGAGCGCCGCCACCGTCGTGTCGTTGTCGACATCGTCGCCGGCGGGAGTGAGCACACCGTCGTGCCCATGGTTCGTATACGGATCGAGCGCGATGTCGGCCACGACAAGCAGCTCCGGCAACGCCTTCTTCACGGCGCGGATCGCCCGCAGCACCAACGTGTCGGGGTTGAGCGCCTCGGCGCCGTGCGGGGTCTTGAGGGTCTTGTCGAGTTTCGGGAACAATGCCACGCCGCGGACCCCGAGCTTCTGCAGGACGCGGCACTCCTTCACCAGATCCGTGATCCCGAGGCGGCTCACGCCGGGCATCGAGTCGATCGGCTCCGGCGCCGACTTGCCCTCGACGACGAACAACGGCGCGATCAGGTCGTCGGCCGCGAGGCGGGTTTCCTGGACAAGGGCGCGGAGCCCGGCGGTGCGGCGGAGGCGGCGCGGCCGGTGCGTGAGGGTGAGGCGGGAGGATTCGGACATGGCGGTGAAAGTGGGTGCGATGCTGGCCGCGGTCGGGCGGTTGGCAACCCGGTGCGCAGGGCCGGGCCTCGGTGCTCAGGCGGGGGCGGCGTCGCCGGGCTGGCGCAGCGCGACCACTCCGGCCAGCACGCGCTCCAGCTCGGAGAGCTTCACGGGCTTCGTGATGTATTCATCCATCCCCGCCTGGAGGCACTCCTCCCGGTCGCCCGGCAGGGCTCGGGCGGTCATCGCCACCAGCCGGGGCCGCGTCGAGTCGTTCCAGCGACGCCGGATCGCCCGGGCGGCGTCGAGGCCGTCCATCACGGGCATCTGCACATCCAGAAAGACGACGTCGTAGGCGCGCCGCTCCAGCGCGGCGAGCACGGCGATGCCGTCGGTGGCGGTCTCGGCGGCGAAACCGAGCTTGGCGAGCATCAGCTGCGCGACGCGGAGGTTCGTCACGTTGTCGTCGGCCAGCAGGACCGCGAGCGGGCAGCGGTCGCCGAGGCGGCGCTGGGGCGGACCGGCGGCGGTGGTGTCCGCGGGGGCGGGCAACGCGATCCCGAACGCGGCGGCCAGGGTCTCGCGAAGGGCGCCGGCTTTGAGCGGCTTGCTCAGCTGCGCGGCCAGGCCCGGGGTGGGCGGCGACGCCTGGGCCCCCAGCGGGGTGAGCAGCACCACCGGCAACGCCGCGCCGGGCTTCGCCTCGCGGAAGGCGGCGATCGTGGCGAGTCCGTCCATCCCGGGCATCGCCTGGTCGACCAGCGCGAGGTCGAAGTGTTCGCCGCGCTCCACCAGCCCCGCCGCCGCGGCCCCGCTCTCCGCGGGCACGGGCAACGTGCCCCAGCCGCCGAGGCGGTCGCAGAGGATGCGGCGATGCGTGGCGTTGTCGTCGACGACCAGGATGCGCCGGCCCGCGAAGCTCTCCGCGCCGGCCGGCCGCGGGTCCGGCCCGCGGCCGACCGTGACCTCGAAACGGAACGTGCTGCCGCGGCCCTCCTCGCTCTCGACCGTGATCGTGCCGCCCATCAGGCCGACGACGCGCTGCGAGATCGCGAGCCCGAGGCCGGTGCCGCCGAAGCGCCGCGTGGTCGAGGCGTCGACCTGGCTGAAACTCTTGAAGAGGCGGCTCATCCGCTCGGGCGGGATGCCGATGCCGGTGTCGCGCACGCTGAAACGCAGCCGCACCCGGTCCTCCTGCGGCGGCCCCGCCATCGTGACGGAGATGACGACCTCGCCGCGCTCGGTGAACTTCGCGGCGTTCCCCGCCAGGTTGACCAGCACCTGCCGCAGCCGCGCGCCGTCCGCCTGCACCACGGCGGGCACGTGCGGCGCGATCTCGTACAACAGCTCGACCGGCCGGTCGCGCAGCCGCGGACCCACGACATCGAGCACCGTCTCGAGGCACTCCTCCAGCACGAACATCGTCCGCTCGAGCTCGACCTTGCCCGCCTCGATCTTCGAGTAGTCGAGGATCTCGTTGATGATCTCGAGCAGCGAGTCGCTGGCCTTGCGGATCGTCTCGGCGCACTCCCGCTGCTCGCGCCCGAGCGGCGTCTCCAGCAGGAGCCCGCACATGCCGAGGACCGCGTTGAGCGGGGTGCGGATCTCGTGGCTCATGTTGGCGAGGAACTCGGACTTCGCCTGCACGGCGGCCTCGGCCTGCTCCCGCGCCGTCACCAGCTCTCGGGTACGCTCGGCCACGACGTGCTCGAGGTGGCGGCGTTCGCGGCGCTGCCGGGTCACGGTGCGCCAGAGCGCGAGCGCGCCGAGCGCGGCCAGGGCGAGCCCGTACAACGCGAAGGCCTCGCGGGCGCGGTACCAGGGCAGGCGGATCTCGAACGCGAGCCGCGCCTCCGGGCCCACCTCGGGACCGCGGCCCGCCCGCGCGCGGAGCGCATACCGCCCGTCGGCGAGGCCGCGGAAGCTCGCCGCGGCGCCGGGCCCGAGCGGCGACCACTCCCGGTCCTGCCCCTCGAGCAGGACCTCGAGGGTGTGCGGCGGGCCGAACGGGTTGTCCGGCGCGGCGAGGCGCACCAGGAGAGCGTTGTCGTCGTGGTCGAGCGGCGGCAGCGCCACGCCGGGGGAGAGATGGACGCGGCCGCTGTTGATCAGCTGCACCGTTGAGATGCGGGCCGCCGGCACGGGTGCGGGCCTCGGCTCGGCGAGCGGGTCATACCGCGCAAGGCGACGGCGGTCCCACATCCATACGACCCCGCTGGTCTCCATCGTGAATTCGTTGCACCCGAACCCGATCGGCAACACGCGTGCGAGACGGGGCCGGGTGGGCGTCGCGTCCTGGATGATGTGCACGCAGTTGCGGTCGGCGCACCAGAGCCGGCCGGAGGCATCGCGGGCCGGCCGGCCCACGCCGTCGACCAGCTCCGGGTAGCGGGCGAGCAGCTCCGCGTCGTCCACGAAGCGGTCGCGCGACCGGTCGTAGCGCACCACCCGGTTCGAGGGCGCGCTCACGCGCACGACCCCGTCGAGCACGAACAGCTGCTCCCAGCCCTCGGCGAGGCCGTCGGCCACCCCGTAGACCTTCACCTCCGGCGCCGCCCCGCGGAAATCCGCCCGCGCCACCCGCCCCGCGCCGAGCTCGAGCCAGGCGAGGCCGTCGTCGTCGACCACCACGCTGAAGACGTCGCCGAGGTCCGCGCGCCGGTTCCGGTCGGCCACCAGCCGGCCGCCGACCGGCCGCAGCCAGCCGAGCTCGTCCCGGGCGACGTACGGCATCCCGCGCGAGGACGCCGCTCCGAAGCCGAACTTCGAATACACCGGCCCGGTGACGCACTCGCGCCAGCCGCCGGCGTCGAACCGGTAGATTCCGTTCTCGTTGGAGGCGTGCAACACGCCCTCGATGGTGCAGAGAAAGGACTGGAAACGGCCGGGCGGGTTGTGCTCCTCGAAGCTCCGGAGCCGGCCCCCGGCATCGTAGACGGCGCGCGAGATCCGCCCGTCGCTCAGCACCCAGAGCCGGCCTTCGTGCCGCACCGGCTTGGCATAGCTGAGACTCCCGGCGATCAACGGGCCGAACGACGAGAGCGCCGCCGGGAACTCCACGCGGGCCACTCCTTCGTCCAACAGGGCCCACACCACCCCGAACGGCGAGTAGTGCAGGCGCCGGACCCGCATCAGCCGCTGGTCCTGCACCCCGTCGAGCAGTTGCACGATGCGGCCGGCACGATCGAAGAAGACCAGCCCCAGCCCGTCCACCGCGGCGACAAACCGGTCTTCACCGGCCCGGCTGAGATGGTTGATGCGCCGGCCGCCGGCGAGCGGCGCGCCGGCCGCGAACGGCCGAAACTGTTTCCCGTCGAAGAGCCGAAGGCCGGCCTGCAGCGTGCCCGCGAGCACCTCGCCGTCGGTGAAGGGCACCGCGCAGGTGGCGAAGCCGTCGGCCGTCGCCGGCTCGGGCGCGCCCGTCACGCGGTCCCACCGCCAAAGCTTTCCGGCGGACGGATCGGCGAGGTAGAGACAGTTGCCCACCGCGAAGGGACGCTCGTCCACGGATAGCCGGGCGATCACGCGCACGGGCTGTCCCGGGCGCCACGAGACCACGAATCCGGCATTGCCGTACCAGAGCCACTCCCCGGGAAACTGGCTCACATGGCGCAACAGCGTGGCCTCGCCCGGCGGCCCCTCGTTCAGCTCGGCCACCCGCTCCAGGCGCCACGTGCCCGTCTCGCCGAACACCACGCGGGCAAAACCGCCGTTGACCGCGGTGTAGATCGTGCCGTCCTGCTCGATCGCGACCGCGCCGCTCCCGATCTCGGTCGCCGGATCCGCCGCGTGGAACGCCTCCCAACGCTGGCCGTCGCCCCACGCGAGCTCCGTGCGGCTGACGAGCAGCAGGCGGCCATCCGGCAGAAGGTGCATATCCGTGGGCGCCGCGCCCAAGTTGAGCGCCTCCGGACCAAACACGGCAAACGGCGGCACGCCGTTCTCCACCAGACCCGGGGCGGCCCCGGGCATCAGGGCCGGCGCGCCCGTGCAGCCCAGCCCCACCAACAGGGCGCTTGCGGCGGCAAGCAGGCGCATCCCCCTCGTCTTCGCCCCGACAGCGAAGCTGCATCGCCGGGCAGAACACGACGGCAAGGTCATGGTGACTCGTTTTCATCGGCTGAAACCGGATCGTCTTGAGGTCTCATCCCGGCCCGGCCCGAGGCACCGGCCCGCCACCACGAGCGGGGTGCCCCGCCCGCCGGCCGCACCGGCTCTTGCCTCCGCCGAGCCCCGCCCTACCGTCTCCGGCCCGCCCATGCCCGTCACGCTCTTCGACTCCCTGACCCGCAGCCCCCGTGAACTCCGCCCGTCGCAGCCCGATGGCGTCTACCGTTTCTACAACTGCGGCCCCACCGTCTACGCGCCGGCGCATATCGGAAACTTCCGCACCTTCGTCGTCAACGACCTGATCCGCCGTGTGCTCGAGCTCGAGTTCGGCCCCGGCAAGGTGAAACA
>JAEZSJ010000431.1 GCA_023443985.1 Verrucomicrobiota bacterium
GGACAAGGGGGTGCTGTCTGCCATCCGGCGACGCTAGAAAGGGGGCGGGGCAGGGCAACGGGTTTTTGCCTCCGGGCCGCCGGCGGTGTCCGCGGCGCGCCGGGGGTGGTACGGCTCCCGCCGCGGGCCGTGCGACCCGGGTGGCCGTTCCAGGCCGGCAGTCCTACGGCCGCCGCTGGTACAGGCCGATGAGCTGCGCTTCGGCGAGGGTCCGGCCGTGGATGGCGCGCTGCAGGTCGGGCTTGGCGAGACCCGGGCCGAGCGCCGGATCACTGTCGAGCGCGTAGAGCGTGAACACGTAACGATTCGGCCGGCCGGGCGGCGGGCAGGGCCCTCCATAGCCGATGCGGGCATTGCCGTTGACGCCTTGGATGGAGCCGTCGGCGAGGGTGTCGTTTGCGGCCATGTTTTCCGGCAAACCGGTCGCGTGTGCCGGGATGCCGTAGATCACCCAATGGACCCAGTCTCCGCCGGTCGCGTCCGGATCGTGGCAGATCAGCGCGAAGGCGCGGGTGGCGGGCGGGGTGTTGGCCCAGTGGAGCGGAGGGGAGAGGTTGGCGCCGTCGCAGGTGTACTGCGTTGGAATGGTGCCACCGTCGGTGAAGGCCGAAGAGGTCAGTTTCATCTCAACTCTTTGATTGGTCCCGGCTCCTGTCGGCTTCCGGGCCAGCGACGTCAACTCGCGGCCCGCGACTGGCGGCCTTCGGAGGCCGGAGGCGGGGTGGCGCCGGACGCCGGTTTCCGGTCAAGCCCGGCTCCCGGGAGCCGATGGAGAACGAACGCGCGGCCGCCGTGGCCCGCGGCCTCTTTCATCATGCAGACCATCGCTTCCGCCAAACAGGGCATTCTCCTCGAGTCCGGCACCAATGAAGTCGAGTTCATCGAGTTCTTCCTGGCCGGTGAGAGCTTTGGCGTGAACGTGTCGAAAGTGCAGCGCGTCATCGCGCTGGCCAACTGCCACATCACCACGGTGGCGCAGGCGCCGCGCGGGGTGCTGGGCGTGATCCACGTCCAGAACAAGCCCGTGCTGCTGGTCGACCTGCACACCGCGCTGGCGTTGCCGCCGCCGGCGGAGGCCGTCGACGCCGAGCGCCAGCTCGTGATGGTCACGCGTTTCAACCGGCGCACCACGGCGTTCCTCATCGACGGGATCTCGAAGATCCACCGCACCTCATGGTCGGACTTCGAACCGATGACCGCCGCGCTCGCGACCGAGGGCGCCGGGTACACCACCGGTACGATCCGCATCGGCGACCGCATCGTGCTGGTGCTCGATCTCGAGCGGTTGATGCTCGACTTCACGCCCGACGACGAGCGCCCGGCGGCCCCGCCCCCGACCGACGAGACGACGCGCCGGCGCCGGGAGAACGTGAAGATCGTCTACGCCGAGGACTCGAAGATGATCCGGAAGTTCACGCTCGATGTGCTGCGCGGCGCCGGTTTCGCCAACATCACAGTGTTCGAGAACGGCCTCGAGGCCGACGAACACCTCGCCTCCCTGCGGCGCCAGGCGCTGGCGGAGGGCAAGGCGCTCAACGACTACGTCGACCTCATCATCACCGACATCGAGATGCCGAAGATGGACGGTCTCACGCTCTGCCGGAACGTGAAGAACGCCGGCGGCGAGCACATCCCCGCGGTGGTCGTCTACTCCTCGTTGATCAACGAGGAGATGTCGCGCAAGTGCGTGTCCGTCGGCGCCGACGCCCAGCTGAGCAAACCGCACGGCGAGGAGATCATCGCCGTGGTCGACCGGCTCTGCGGTAGCGAGGCGGGTGCAGTGTGACGAGGCCGCGCCGCGCCGGGCCGGACCGGCGGCCCGACGGTCGCTCCGCGTATCCGGCCCTCGACCCGCGGGGCCCGTCGATCGGCGGAGGCGCCACGCCTCAGAGCGTGAGCACGTCGCCGTAGGCGGGGCGTTCCGCCTGCAGCCCGAAACGTTCCGCGACCTTCGTCGCGAGCGGGCCGCGGCCCTTCTCGTCCTCGCCGTGGCTGAGCACGACGCGCGGCCGGTGCGGCGCGAGGCAGCCGAGCCAGGCGAGCAGATCCGACTGGCCGGCGTGGGCGCTGAAGCCGCCGAGCCCGCGCACGGTCGCGCGAACGCGGATACGGTTGCCGAAGATCGTCACTTCGCGCGCGCCCTCGAGCAGGCGGCGACCGAGCGACGCGGGGGACTGGTAGCCGACGATGAGCAGGACGGTGCCCGGGTGGGCGAGGTTGTGGCGCAGGTGGTGCACGATGCGGCCGGCGTTGCACATGCCGGCGCCGGCCATGATGAGGCAGGGGCCGGGCGCGGCGTTGAGCGCCTGCGACTCCTGGGCCGAGACGGTCGGCCGCACCGTTTCGAGGTGTTTCAGGAAACGGCCGCGATCCGCGCGGCGCGCCATCTCCTCGTCGAAGAGCTCGGGGTGCCGGCCGTAGAGGCGCGTGGCCTCGATCGCCATCGGGCTGTCGAGGTAGACGGGGAAGGGCCGCACGGCGCCGTGCTCGAACATCTCCGACAGGTGGTAGAGGATCTGTTGCGCCCGGCCGACGGCGAACGTCGGCACGAGGATCTTGCCGCCGCGCTGGGCGGCGTGCGTCACGAGCTCGCGGAACTCCTGCACGGTGTCGGCGAGCGAGCGGTGGTCGCGGTCGCCGTAGGTGGACTCGAGGAAGACGAGATCCGCGCGTTCGGCGATGCACGCGGCGTCGCGCAGGATCGGCGCGTGGCGCGGCCCGAGGTCGCCGGAGAAGACGAGCGTGCGGCGCGCGCCGGCATCGTCGACGCGGAGCACGAGGCTGGCGGAGCCGAGGGTGTGGCCGGATTCGAACGCCTGCACCTCCACGCCCGGCGCGACTTCGGCGGCGCGCTCATAGCTCAGGGCGCGGAAACGCCCGGCGATCGCGGCGACATCGGTCTCGTCAAAGAGCGGCTCGACCGGGGGCAGTCCGGCGCGGGCGCGGTGGCGGTTGGTGCGTTTGGCGTCCTGCGCCTGGAGGCGGGCGGCGTCGTCGAGGATGAGGCGGGCGAGCTCGAGCGTGGCGGGCGTACCCCAGACGGCGCAGCGACAGCCGCGCCGGACGAGCAGCGGCAGGCGGCCGACATGGTCGAGGTGCGCATGGGTGAGCACGACGGCGTCGAGGTGCGCGGGCACGAGTTGGCGGGGCACGGTGTTGGTGGATCCAGCGAGGGTGCGCCCCTGGAACATGCCGAAATCGACGAGGACGCGCGCCTTGTCCGTCTGCACGAGGGACGCCGAGCCGGTCACTTCGCCGGCGGCGCCGAGGAGGGTGATTTGCATCGGCTCGTAGTGATAGGGCGGCGCCGGCGGGTCGACAAGCCGCGGTCGCCCCAATCCGCCCGACGGGCTTTTCGGGCTTGGTTTCGCGGCGCTTCTCGCCGCCAATAGCCGGCCCATGGAGCCGGTCCGCCTGCAAAAATTTCTCGCCGACACCGGCGTTTGTTCCCGCCGCGCCGCCGAGGCGCTGATCGAGGCCGGCGAGGTCTCGGTCAACGGCAAGGCCGCCGAACTCGGCCAACGCATCACGCCCGGAGTGGATCGGGTGAACGTGCGGGGCAAGTTCATCGGCGGCGGCTCCGCGCTCGCCGCGGCCAAGGTGACGCTGCTTGTGCACAAACCGAAGGGCGTCGTCTGCGGCACGCCCGACGGCCGGCATCCCGAGACGGTGTTCGACCTCGTGCCCAAGGAGCACGCGCGCCAGCGCTTCCTGGTCGCGGGCCGGCTCGACCTCGAGTCCGAGGGCCTCGTGCTGCTGACCTCCGACGGCGCGCTCGCCGACCGCATCGCCCGCGGCACCGAGCAGGTGCGGCGCCGGATCCGCGTTTCGCTCAAGCAGCCGTTTCCCCGCAGCCGCGTGGCGCAGCTGCTGAAGGGGGTGCGGGTCGACGACGAGCTGGTGGCCGCCGAGCAGGTGTTCGTGCTGCACCCGGACGCCGCCGGCGCCTCGACCGAGCTCGAGGTGCACGTGAGCCACGGCCGCGGCCGCGGGCTGCGCGAGCTGTTCACCACGATCGGCTGCGACGTGAAACGCATCCAGTGCGTGCAGATCGGGGCCCACAAGCTCGGCGGAATGCCGTTGCGGGGCTGCCGCGTGCTCGCTACCGACGACATCGAGAAACTCTTCCGCGCCGAATGAGTCTTCTTTTGTGCAACCCTCCCTCTTCGCCATGAACCTGCGCTTCCTTCTCCTCGGGCTGTTCCTCCTCGCCACCGCCGCGCTCCGCGCCGAGCCGCTCTCGCGCGACGCCACCGTCTACGCCCGGCCCGAGCCTTCGGCCACGGTGTTGAAGGTGCTGCCCGCCGGCACCGAGGCCGTGCCCGCGGCAAACCCCGCGGAGCCCGCCCCCGCCGGGTGGATGGCCGTCGAGGCGACCGGCACCTACATCCTGTATGCGGACAACAAGGACGTGGGCAAGAACCTCGACGTGCGGACCGGCGCGTTCCTCTACCTTCGCGCCGACCGGCGCTCGCCCGTCGTGGCGACGATGCAGCCCGGCGACCGGGCCGAGTTCGTCGACATCGCGGGCTCCGAGTTCACGTCGTACCGCGTCGAGAAGACGCTCGTCGGCTACATCAAGCTCCCGAGCACGATCAGCCATGTGCCCGCCGCGCCCACGCGCCCGCAGATCGTCGTGTCCGGCCCGGCGGCCACCGGCGAGATCGGCCGCGCCGGCATGCCCCGTTTCTACGAGGGCCGTTTCGCGGCCACTCAGAACTTCCTCGCGTACAAGCACCCGTACAACTTCCAGCTCGTCGACTCGACCGGCAACCGCTTCGCCTACCTCGACGTGAGCCGGCTGCTGCTCACCGACAAGATCGACGTGTTCGTCGACCGCGTGGTGATCATCTACGGCACCGTCCGCACGTTGAACCAGGACGGCACCAAGCGCGTGATCGAGGTCGAGAGCCTGCATCTGAAGTGAACCCGCGGCCCGCGATGGACGCTTCCGCCCGTCGCCCCGCAACGCAGCGCCGGCACCTCCGCGCGCCGGTGCTGTCCTGTCTCCGCCCATGAACCAACCGCGACCTTGGCTGGGGGTCTGCCGCCGTTGCGCCCACAACCTCGGGAGCGCGTGCCTGACCACGGTCTGCTGGTTCGTCTGGACCGGGCTGGCCGCGTTGCTCGTGCTGCTGGCGACGGTCGCCTTCCGCCGCGAGCTCACCGTGCCGGACTTCCTGCTCCGCCGGCTCGAGCAGAAGCTCGAGTTCCAGCATCTGTCGGCCCGGTTCGGCCGCACCGCCTTCGACCCGCGCGGCAACCTGGTGCTGGAGGACGTGCGCCTCTACGGCGCGGGGATCCAGGAACCGCTCGCGCGGGCCGGCTCGGTGCGGCTGCGGCTGGATGTGTTCGCCGTCGCGCGGGGCGACTTCGACGTGAGCAAGATCGAGTTGGCCGGCGCGCGTTTCGACTGCCCCGCGATCGTCTCGCCCTCGGGGGTGAGCGAGGCGTTGGTGTCCGACCTGGGCGGCACGCTGCTCCACCAGGGCGGGGAATGGTCCGTGCCGGACGCGACATTCTTCGCCGGCCGGGTGTTCGTGACCGCCACGGTGAACTGGAGCGCGGCCGGTCCCGCGAAGGCGCCCGGGGCGGCGCCGAGCAACCTCCTCAAGGAATACATCGCGATCGCCCGCAAGGCCGCCGAGGCGCTCCGCCCGACCGAGCAACTGGAGGGCGCGCGTCTCCGCCTCGCAATGACCGCCGAGCCGGGCCTCCCGCCACGGGTGCACGCCGAATTGGCGGTGGACCGGGCGACCCTGCGGGTCCGCCCCGAACTCGCGCCGGTCGTGGTCGAGGAGCTGCACGCTGTGGCGGATACAGCCTGGCGTCCCTCCGGGCTCGATCCGCTCACGCTCCGCGCCTCCGCGCGGCGGCTTGAGGCGCCGCACGCGGTCGTGGCCGAGCATCCGGTGGTGCGGACCAGCGGGCGGCTTTCGTTCCAGCCGCTGCACTGGACGGGCGGGCCGGTGGAGGCCGCCGCCGCAGCCGTCCGGCGCGGGGAGGATTCCGCGGTGCATCCGCGGGCGACGGTGCGTTTCGAGTCGCTCGGCCACCTGCAGGCCGAATTCGCGGCGCTCGCGCGGGGCACCAGCCCGGTGGCGTTGCAGGCGGAGATCGATACGGCGAAACGCTCCGGCTCGGTGGCGATCGAGGCCGCCCTCGCGCCCGATCTGCTCAACGACGCCGCCGCGCGCGCCGCCGTCTGGCGGAAGAGCCGCATCCTCGCCCAGCTTTCGTTCTCCGAGCCCGCCGAGCTGCGCGGCCGGGTCGACCTCGATCCCGGCTGGAAACTGAGGGAGGCGCGGGCGGCGGCCCGCCTCGGGGCCGGGGTGGCCTACGGGACCGAGCTCACCGCGACCGAGGCGGAGGTGGTGATCGACCCCCAGCGGCTCCTCGTCGAGCCGCTCGTGTTCCGCCGCCCCGACGCGGAGGTGCGCGGGTCGTACGGCATGGACCTGCGGACGCAGGACTACCGGTTCCTGCTCCACGGCCATTTCTTCCCGTCGGCGATCGACTCCTGGTTCAGCGAATGGTGGACCAGGCTCTGGGACGACTTCCGGTTCAGCCGGCGGCCGCCCGACGCCGATCTCGACATCCTCGGCCGGTGGCGCTCGCCGGAGCGCTCGGTCGTCTACGGCTGGGCCGACATCGCGCCGGTCGCGCTCCGCGGGGTGCCGCTGGACCGGTTGCGGGCGACCTTCTTCATCCGGCCGGAGCACTACGACATCCTCTCGTTCGACGCCCGCCGCGGACCGCTCGCAGCCACGGGCGGCTTCACGCGTCACGACGATTCGGCGACGAAGCGGCCGCAGTGGATCGCGTTCGACTTCCAGTCGTCGCTGCCGCTCGCCGAGGGGGCGAAGCTCTTCGGGCCGGAGGGCGAACGCACGGTGGAGCCGTTCGTCTTCGAGCAGGCCCCCGATCTGCGGGCGAGCGGCCGGATGGAGTGGGGCCCCGCGGGCCTGCGGCAGAACATCACCGCGCGGGCCGCGGCCCCGGGCGTGTTCCGTTTCCACGAGTTCCCCGTGGAGAACGCGCGGCTGGCGTTCGACCTGGTCGACCGCGAGATCCGGGTCCACGGGATCGAGGCGGAGCTGGCGGGCGGCACGCTGGTCGGCGCCGCCACCGTCGACGGACCGGAGGAGGACCGGCGGCTCAAGTTTTCGGGTACACTGCAGGCGGCGAACCTCTCCCGCCTGGTGCAGACCTGGATGGACTACCGCGTCCGCACCGCGCCGCCCGGCACGCCGCCGCTGCCGGACAACGCCAAACGCCTCGGCGAGCAGGGCCGGGTGGAGCTGACGCTCGACGCCGCCGGCCCGTTGGCGGACCTCTACGCGCTCCAGGGCGACGGCGCCGCCACGGTGGCCGGCGCGCAGCTCGCCGAGATCGAGATGTTCGGGGCGCTCTCCCGCGCGCTGCGCGGCACGCCGTTCGGGTTCACCTCGCTGCAGTTCAGCGATGCGAGCGCGAAGTTCGCGATCAACGGCGAGCATCTCGACTTCACGTCGCTGCGGCTCACCGGCCCGATGGCCGCGATCCGCGGCAAGGGGCGATACACGATGCCGACCAGCGGGTTGAACTTCGACGTGGCGTTGTTCCCCTTCCGCGAGAGCAACTTTCCCGTGTTCAGCGTCGTCGGCACGATCCTCACCCCGCTCTCGCACATGCTCGAGATCCGACTTTCCGGTACGATCGGCAAGCCGGAGTGGTCCTTCGCCGCGGGCGCGGAAAGCCTGCCGACCGGCCAGGCGGCTCCGAGCGTTCCGGCGGCTCCGCCGGGACCGGCGCGCCCCGGCGCCGCCGAAGGAGAATCGCCGGTGGCGCGGCCCGCGCATTGAATTTTTCCCGCAAGTCCCCCACTTTCTGCCGGTCGTCGCCGTGAAACTGATCCCCCCCACCTCCGTGTTGTTGCTCTGCGCGCTCCTCGCGGGCCTGGCGGGTTGCGCGACCACGGAGACCGGCCCCGCCCCGCTGCCGATGGTGGTGTGCGAGCTTCGGTGTTCCGATCCGGACGCTGCGCTCGCGTTCGGTTCCGTGCTCGAGCTGCGCCTGATCGATTTCACGCGGGCCGATTCCCGGCCGATCGTCATCGCCGAGCGGATCGAGTCGAATCCCGGCCAGCCGCCGCTGCGTTTCCATCTGCTCTACAACGCCGCCGCGATCGATCCGGCGCACGACTACGGCGTGGAGGCGCGCATCCTCCACAAGGGGCTGCCGCTCTGGGTGCAGCCCGAGCCGGTGCCGGTGATCACCAAGGAGCATCCGGCCAACGTGTCGCTGGTGCTGCAGCCTCCGTCCTGAACCGGTCTTCCGCGCCATGGCCTCCGCCCGTTTCGCCCAACAAGTTGTCTGGATCACGGGTGCCTCCTCCGGCATCGGCGAGGCGCTCGCGGTGGCGTTTGCGCGGGAGGGCGCGCAGGTGGTGCTGTCGAGCCGGCGCGAGGACGAGCTCGAGCGCGTGGCGGAGCGTTGCGCGGGCGGCCCGCGGCCGTTCGTGCTGCCGCTCGACCTCACGCGCCCGCAGGAGTTCGCGCCGGCGGCCGCTGCGGTGCAGACCCGGTTCGGCCGGCTCGATGTGCTTGTGAACACCGGCGGGGGGGGCGAGCGCGCGCTCGCCCAGGACACGTTTCCGGCGGTGGAGCGGGCGGTGATGGAGGTGAACTATTTCGGCGCGATCGGGCTCACGAAGGCGGTCCTGCCGATCCTGCTCGCGCAACGCGCCGGGACCGTCGTGACGGTGAGCAGCGTGATGGGCTATGTCGGCACGCCGAAGCGCGCCGCCTACGCCGCCTCGAAACACGCGGTGCGCGGCTGGTTCGATTCGCTGCGCGCCGAGATCGCGCCGCAGGGAGTGCACGTCTGCCTCGTCTGCCCGGGGTGGGTGCGAACGAACATCTCGCGCAACGCGCTCACGGCCGACGGCGCCGCCCACGCCCGCATGGATCGCACGCAGGAACGTGGCGTACCCCCCTCGCGTGTGGCCGAGGCGACCCTGCGCGCGGTGCGGCGCCGGCGCGACGAGATCCTGGTCGGCGGCGGCGAGCTCTGGGCCGTCCGGCTCAAACGGCATTTCCCGCGGGTGTGGGCGTGGGTGCTGCGCCGCGCCGTGGCGCGCGGGCTGTTCTGACGTTGCGCCCGGGCCGGCCCGGTCCTCCTCTGGTCTCCGGACATGGCGATCGTCGAATCCAGGAAACGCTACGATCCGCGCCTGCTCCTGTTCTACGGGCTTCTCGGCGCGATGCTGCTGCTCCTCACCGGCGGTCTGTTCTTCCGGCAGCTCCTGCGGACCGACGAGTACGTGGAGCGCGAGAAGGTGCAGAACCAGCGGCGCGTGCTCATCCCGGGCCCGCGCGGCAACATCACCGATCGCGAGGGCCGGATCATTGTCGGCAACCGCCCCCATTTCTCGGCGGTTCTCCATCTGGCGGAGCTGCGGCGGGAGTTCCGCCGCGAGCTGATCCAGATCGTGCGCAACTACCGCGCGATGGAGCGCGAGGTCCGCCCCACGGGACGCGAGCTCGAGAGCCTCGCGCGTGTCGCCGTCGCGCAGCGCTATCTCGACCAGGTCAACCACATCCTCGAGCGCACCGAGCGGGTCGACCCCGACACGCTCGACCGGCACATCGGCCAGGAGCTGCTGCTGCCGTATGTGCTCGTCGACGACCTCACACCCCTGGAGTACGCCCGGCTGCTCGAGCAGCTGCCGGTGCGCGGCCCGCTGCAGGTCTACAGCTCCAGCAAACGCAACTACCCGTACGGCAACGCCGCCGCGCACGTGCTCGGGTATGTGGGGGCCAACGACGAGCTGCCCGCCTCGCATGTCGAGGGCGAGGACCTCCGGACCTTCCACGTGAAGGGCACGATCGGACGCGCCGGCCTCGAGAAACAGTTCGACGACCAGCTGCAGGGGCACACCGGCGGCATCATCTACCGCGTCGATCCCGCCGGCTTCAAGATCGACCCGCCGCTGCACCGGCTCAAGCCGGAGCAGGGGCAGAACCTCACGACCAGCCTCGACATCGACCTGCAGCTGGCCGCCGAGCGCCAGATGGCCGGGCTGGTCGGCGGGCTCGCCGTGGTCGAGATCGCGACCGGCGAGGTGCTCGCGCTCAGCAGCAAGCCCGACTACGACCTCAACGAAGTGTCCCCGCGCATGAGCACCGCCACCTTCCGGCGCATCAACGACGAGGGCGGCTGGTACAACCGCGCCTTGCAGGGCCTCTATCCGCCGGGTTCGACCTTCAAGATCATCACCTCCACCGCGGCCTTGCGCGCCCACGCGATCACGGCGACCGAGCAGTTCAACTGCAATGGCTACTACCAGGTCGGCAACCGGCTGTTCAGGTGCCACAACGCACACGCGCACGGGCAGGTGGCGCTCAGCGTTGCCCTCGAGAAAAGCTGCAACGTGTACTACTACCAGATCGGCCTCGAGGCGGGCATCGACGCCCTCGCCGCCGAGGCCCGGCGGTTCCACCTCGAC
>JAEZSJ010000426.1 GCA_023443985.1 Verrucomicrobiota bacterium
GAGCCGACCCGCCTGAAGGTCGGCCAGAAGATCAATCTCCCGAAGTAGTTCCCGCCTCCTCCTTTCGCCTCCCGCGGCCGCCGCCCGGGAGGCTTTTTTATGAACCACGACGGAAAACCGGATACGCCGCGCCCCGACGTCTGGGAGCGAGTGGCCGATGCGGCCGTCGACCATTTCCGCGTCTTCCGGGTGCGCCGCACGCGGTACCGCCACGCGCGCGACCGGCGCGAGGGCGAGTTCGTGGTGATCGAGTCGAACGACTGGGTGAACGTGCTCGCGCTCACCGAGGACGACCGGCTGGTGATGGTCCGCCAATTTCGTTTCGGCGTGCACGACTTCACCCTCGAGGTGCCCGGCGGCGTCATCGAGTCGGGCGAGGACCCGGTCGCGGCCGGGCTGCGCGAACTGCGCGAGGAGACGGGGTTCGCCGGCCGGAACGCGCGGCTGCTGGCCCAGGTGCGCCCGAACCCGGCGATCCAGGCGAACCGCTGCCATCTGGTGCTCGTCGAGGGTTGCGCGCCCGCCGCGCCGGCGCAGCTCGATCCCTTCGAGGAGATCGAGGTGCTGCTGCTGCCGGTCGACGAGGTCCTGGCGCGGGCCGAGCGCGGCGAGATCACGCACTCCCTGGTGATCGATGCCCTGTTCTATCTGCGCGCCTGGCGCGAGGGCCGGCTGCGCTGAGCGCCGCACCGGGCCATGGTTTGACAGCGCGGGGCCGGGGCCTTTGTTGGGCGCTGCTACCATGAATGCCGCCCAACCGCCGCATTTCGCCAACCCGTCGCCGGTGCTCGGTGCCGCCGTCAACGGCTATGTCCCCGCCGCGCTCGAGGGCGAGATCCGCGCGATCTACGGCCGCAGCCCGCTCTACGCGAAGCGGCACGCGCTCGAGGGTGGTCGGCTGCACTGGGCGGGCTACGAGAGCATCCCGCTGCTGACCAAGCGCGACATCGTCGAGAACGGCCATTGCGCGTTCTTCGCGGACTGCGCCGAGGTCGACGCCAAGGTACAGCGCAAGGAGTGGGAGTACGAGTCGACCTCCGGCACGACCCAGGGGCCGATGACCGTGATCATGGAGCGCCGCTGGTGGCCGGAGCAGACGGCCCGCGCCTACGCGGCGCATCCCGTGCTCGCGCCCTACGCGCACGCCGCGGCGCGGCGCGCGATCCTCGCGCCGGTGGGCTGCTCGAGCAACCTCTGCCCGTACGAGGATTTTGAATTCCCGCAGCGTTTCATCGACAACACGATCTACCTCAACCTCCACAGCGACCCGTTCGTGTTCCTCGAGAGCGAGTGGGACCGCATCGTGCTCGAGCTGCAGGCCACGCAGCCCGAGGTGCTCGAGGGGGAGCCGGTGTACCTGTCGCTGCTCGCGCGGGCCGCGCAGAAGCGCAAGGTGCGCGTGCCCAGCGTGAAGGCCGTGATCCTCACCTACGGCAAGGCCAGCCGCGAGCACGGCCGCCGGATCGCCGAGGTGTTCCCGGCCCCGCAGGTCGACCTCTACGGCTCCACGGAGGCCGGCTACATCTTCGTGGGCGACGCCTTTGCCGACAACTCGCGGCCGATCGACGCCAACGTGTTCATCGAGCTCGTGCCGTTCCGCGCCCTGCCGGAGACGTTCCAAATTGTGGTGACGACGCGCGGCCGCGAGGCCATGCCGCTCCTGCGCTATCTCACCGGCGACATCGTGCAGCGCTTCCCGAGCGGCTTCCGCCTCGCCGGGCGCGAACGCGACCTGCATTTCCGGCAGGACGGCTCCCTCGTCTCCCCCGCGGATGTCGACCGGGCGCTGCCGGAGGATTTCGCCTGTTGGCACTACTGCCTCAGCCGCACGGGCGAGACCGCCTGGAAGTTCGACTATGTGGCCGAGCACGGCGCGCGGCCCGCGGTCGCGGAGGCCCTCGCGGCGATGCTCGGCGACGGAGCGCGCGTGACGCTGTCGCGCAAGCGCCTGATCGCGCCGGCGGCGAGCGGGAAGTTTGCGCTGCTCAAGCCGCTGGGCGCGGGCGCGAAGGCCTAGCGGCCTGCCCGGCCGGGGCGTGGGGAGCGCGACGCCGGGGCTGTTTAGCTCGGGCGCGGGCGGCGCCGCGCGGCCGCTATTTTCCCTAATAAGGAATTGCCCGGCGAGGGGGCGGGCCTAGCGTCGGCGCTTTCGTTTCCCGCCCACCGGCCCTCTTCCAACGCACACCGCAATGAGCCTCGTTCGTAATCTCTTCTGCTCCTCTCTGGGGAAGAAATACATCATGGCGCTGACCGGCTTGGCCTTGATCGGCTTCGCCGCCGGTCACCTCGTCGGCAACCTCCAGATCTTCTCCCACCCGGACAAGATCAACGGCTACGCCCATTTCCTGCAGGGCCTCGGGCCCATGCTCTGGGTGGTGCGCCTGAGCCTCTTGGCGATCGCGGCCCTCCATGTGTGGGCGGCGGTGCAGCTCACCGTGGAAAACCGGCAGGCGCGCCCGCAGCAGTACGAGATGAAGCGCACGATCGCGGCTTCCGCGGCCTCCAAGTACATGCTGGTCACCGGACTGGTCGTGGCCGCCTTCCTCGTTTTCCACATCCTGCATTTCACCGTCGGCGCGGCGAGCAGCGACACGTTCAAGACGAACCTGTCCGAATACACGATGACGCACGACTTCCACCTCTTCGGCCTGACGATCGTCGGGGCCGGTGCGAAGGTGCACGACGTGCACACGATGATGGTGCTCGGTTTCCAGAAGCCGATCGTCGCAGTCTTCTACATGATCGCGGTCTCGCTCCTGAGCTTCCATCTGTTGCACGGCTTCGAGAGCGCGTTCCAGTCCCTCGGCCTGCGCACCAGCCGCTGGGGTTGCTTCCTCCGCGGCGTCACCCGCCTCTTCGTCGTCTGCTACGTGCTGGGAAGCATCGCGATCCCCGGTGCCGTGCTCGCCGGCGTGGTGAAGGTCGGCGGCTGCTGCCCCGAAACCACCGCCGCCGCTGCGCAACACAGCCAACAATAACCTTTACGTCGCCCGCCCAATGAAACTCGACGCCAAGATTCCCGCCGGCCCGCTCGCGCAGAAGTGG
>JAEZSJ010000430.1 GCA_023443985.1 Verrucomicrobiota bacterium
GCGCGGCGGTGTTGCCGGCGTTGGTCGCCTTGGCGGCGGGCTCGTGGTGGGTGTGGTACGCCGACGCGGTGAAGGCCGCCAATCCGCTCGCGGCGCACCTGCGGTCGGCCGATCTCAACGCCTGGAACTTCGGCACGCTCGCGCAGCGGCTTGATCCGGCGGCCTGGCGGACGTTCGTGGTGCAGACCGGCTACACGACGTGCCGTCTGCTGCCCGGCCTGCTGGCGCTCGTGGCGCTCGTCTTCGCCCCGCGCCGCCACCGCTGGGCGGCGGTGGCGGCAGTGGCGGCGTACCTCGCGGGCCCGCTCTGCTTCTTCAACCTGTACCTGGTCCACGACTACTATTTCTGCGCCAACGCGGTCTTCCTCTCGGCGGCATTGGGCCTCGCGCTCGGCGGCTTGTGGGAGAATGCGCGTGTGCCGCGCTGGGCGGCGGCGGGCGTGGCGCTGCTGGTCGCGGGGCTGCAGGCCGCCGGATTTGTCCGCGGGCTCGGCTTCTATTTCTCCCATCCGGTGCCGGAGCCGCCGGCGCTGGCGGCGGCGATCCGCGCGACCGTGCCCGAGGACGGTGTCGTGTTGCTGCTGAACAAGGGCTGGAACCCGGAGCTGCCGTTCTACATGCGACGGCGGGCGGTGATGTTGCCCGACGGCGTCCCGAACGACGTCGCCGCCCTGGCGGCCGTCCTGGGCCGGCTGCCGACCACCGAGCCGAGCGCGCTCGTATGGCGTGGCACCGCGGCGATTCCGGTGGAGTTGTACCGAAATCTCTGCGACGAACTCGGCTTCGACCGCACGCCCGTCGCGACCGATGGCGAGAACACGCTCTTCGTCCGCACCGCCGCGACGGCCGCGGTCCGAGCCCGACTTTCCGGAGCGGCGTTGCCCGGGCTGTCGTTCGACGCCGCGCCGCTCGCCGCGTGGCCGGCGGAGGAGACGTACAGGACCTACGCGGCGCCGCTCGGCGGCGACGAGTCGATCTGTCGGCCGGGCCCGAGCTCGGGGCGTTCGCTCTACGGTTTCTCGATCGCGCGCAACGGGAACCGGGACTGCATCGTCGCCCATGCGCCCTCGCACCTCGTGGTCGTGCGACCACCCGGCGCGCAGGTGGTGGAGATCGAGTTCGGCCTCGGCGACGAGTGCATCAACCCCGAGTCGCGCTCCGACGGGGTGGTCGTGCTGGTCTACGGTGCGGAACCGGGCGGTCGGCGCCGGGCGCTCTACCGCCGCGTGCTCGACCCGGTGGCGCACCCGGCGGACCGCGGCGTGCACTCGGCGCGGTTCGAGTTGCCGCGCGAGGTGGGCGGCCCGCTTGTATTCGAGGCGTCGACCGGCGTCACGGGAGACCTCGCCTACGACTGGTTCTACTGGTACCGGATCGCGGTCCGGTGAGGTGCGGCCGCGGGATCGACAAACGCCGCCGGACTCCGCAGTTTCCCGACAGTGAGCGCCCAGACCGAACAAACCATGCCCGCCGTGGCCATCGTGGTGCCCGTCTTCGACGACTGGGCCGCGTTCGCCCGTCTGCTCGCGGAGCTCGAGGCGGCGGCGGCGAGCCTTCCGGTGCGACTCGAGGTGCTTGCGGTCGACGACGGCTCGCTCCAGCCGGCCCCGGCCGGGCTCGGCGCGGAATGCCGCCGGATCGGGGGGATCGAGGTCCTGCGGCTGCGCGCGAACCTCGGGCACCAGCGCGCGCTCGCGATCGGTCTGGCGGAGTGCGTGCGGGCGGCGCGAGTCGATTTTGTGGTGACGATGGATGCCGACGGCGAGGACCGGCCCGCCGATCTGGCGGCGTTGCTCGAGGAGGTGTTTCGCCGGCCGGGGCAGGTGGTCGTGGCGCAACGGGCGCGGCGCACGGAGGGGCTGGTGTTCCGCGCGGCGTATCTGGTGTACAAGCTCGCCTTCCGTTTCCTCACGGGGCGGGTGATCGCGTTCGGGAACTTCGCGGTGCTGCCGATCGCGGCGGCGCGGCGCCTCGTGTTCATGCCCGAGTGTTGGAACCATCTCGCCGCCACGATCGTGAAGTCCCGGCTGCCGATCCTCGGGCGGCCGACGGCGCGCGGCACGCGCTACGCCGGCCGCTCCACGATGAACCTCGTCTCGCTTGTGGTGCACGGCTTCAGCGCGTTCTCCGTCTTCATCGACACCGCGATCACGCGCCTGCTGCTGTTCTTCGGGGCGACCTCGCTCGCGGCCGTCGTCGCGGCGGCGGTGGCGGTGGGGCTCCGGTTCGGCACCGATCTCGCGATCCCCGGTTGGGCCACGAACGTCTTCGGCCTCTCGCTCGTCGTGTTCTTCCAGTCGCTCACGTTGGCCGCGGTGGTGCTGTTCTCGGTGCTCAGCAGCCGCTCGACGGCGCCCTTCCTCGTCGGCCAGCGGGGGGACGAGTTTGTCGAAGCGCGGACCAGGCTGACGGGCCGTTGACCAATCATGGAACCGGGAGAGTACGAGAATCTCGAGCAGGTGGAGCGCGTCCACTGGTTTTACGACGGCAAGCGCCGCATCGTGCGGCGGTGGATCGGGCGGCTCCGGCCGCTCGCGCCGGAGGAGGTGCTGCTCGACTTCGGCGCGGGCACGGGCCTGTTTGCCGCGGAGATGGCGCCGCGCTGCCGCGTGCTCGCGCTGGACTCCTTTCCCGAGTCGCTCGAACGGCTGCGCCGCCGGCTGCCTCCGGCTCAGGTGATCGAACCGACGGCCGAGGGCCGCATTCCGGTGCCCGACGCGAGCGTCGACTGTGTGACCGCGCTCGACGTGCTCGAGCATGTCGAGGACGACCGTGCCGCGGTGGAGGAGTTTCGCCGCGTGCTGCGGCCCGGCGGGCTGGCGGTGGTCACGGTGCCGGCGAGCATGCGGTTGTGGAGCGACTGGGACGTGTCGCTGCACCATTTCCGCCGCTACGAGCGCGCGAGCCTGGCGGCGTTGTTCGGTCCGGGCTGGAGGATCGAGCGCATCGCGCACGTGAACTCGCTGGCGTTTCCGATCGTCTGGGCGTTGCGGCGGGCCCGCCGCGGCGGCCGGGGGAGCGGACCGCGGGCGGAGGACCGGGTGCCGCCGCGTTGGCTCAATGCGCCGCTGCGTTGGCAGTTTGTCGCCCAGGCCACCCTGCGCCGCGGCGGGCTGTGGTTCGGGGTCGGGCTGCTGCTGGTGGCCCGGCGACTGGACGAAAAGGGGGTTGGCAGCGCGGGCTGATTCGGCCGTGCTGGGGCTGTCATGCAAAAACCCCTGAACCCTTTCTCTCCGGCTCGTGGAGCGAGCCTGGCCCGTTTCCTCATCCTCGCCTTCGCCGCCGCGTTGCTGCTCGCCGTGCCGGCGCAGGCCGTGGAGCGCGTTCTGAAGGTCCAGACCCCGGTGCGGGCCCCGGCGCACCAGCCGGTGAAGGTGATCGTGCGCGCCAGCACCGACGCCGGTGCGGGCGAACAGATTGGTTTCATGCACGTCGAGTATTCGAACGACGGAGGCAAAACCTGGACCGGCCTCTCCTTCGAGCAGAACCAGGGTGCCGCCGCCTCCCGCACGCTCTCGGTGACGGTCGGCGACGCCGGCACGACCACGCTCGTGCGCGCACGCGTCGCCTATCGCGGCGGCGCGGCGGGCGATGTGGATTACACCGGATCCGCCATCAAGTGGCAGGACTCGTGGAACAACTGGGCCGAGCCGCCGGCCCGTGTCGCGAAGATCGAAGTGGTGCCCTGAGCGCCGCCCCCGTTCGCCTCCATTTTCCCCAAGCACCGCCGCGGCGGTGCTTTTTTTTTCGCCCGGGCCGGGGCGGCGGCGGACGCGCGGCTCAATGCAGGTCGTACGCTCGCTGGAGCGCCTTGGCGCGCTCGAGGTGCATGAAGTCGAGCGCGGGGACCTTGGCGTCGGGCGTGGGATCGTACGGCGCGGCGAGCAGCGCGCGCATCTCGGTGCCGCGCCAGGCGACGAACGGCGCGAGCGCCCCCGGCCAGCCGCGCAGGAAATGCACCGCGAGCAGGAGCAACAGCGCCGCCGCGAGCGTCGTGCGCAGGCGCACGGTGGCGACGAAGCGCGCCGCACCGTGTGCGAGCAGGAAGCCGGCGAAGGGCAACGTCGCGAGGAGCGAGCCGTAGAGGTACCGCTGGCCGAGTGCCGCGAGCGCGCCGGTGTGGTAGCGGCCGATGCCGAGCAGCACGGCGTTGCCGAGATCGTACGCGAGCAGCGCCAGAAGCAACGGGCGCATCCGGCCGCGCGCGAGGACGAGCCCGCCGGCGACGAGGGCGATCTTTGCCGCGCCGAAGAGCAGCGCGGTGGCGAACGTGACGTCGGTGCCGAAGAGTTGCGGGCCGGGGCTGAGGAAGAGGAACGTGGCGGCGAACTGCGCGACCTCGAACAAGTGGCCGCCGAGGTGTCGCTGGTTGCCCTGCGGGATCAGGAGGATCGCGAGCGCCACGGCGACGGCGGGGGCGAGCGCGCACAACGCGGCAGGCGCGCGCCGCAGGAGGGCGCGCCAGTCGCGATCGAGCACTGCCGGCGCGAGCACGGCC
>JAEZSJ010000030.1 GCA_023443985.1 Verrucomicrobiota bacterium
GAGCGACGTGTATCCGGGGTGGGGGTTGGCCATGCCTGCGCCCCCTCCCGGCGCTTGGCAACCGGAGAAGATTCTCGGAGCGGTGATCGTTTTGGGGCGACGGATTTCGCTTTGAGGGGAGTACCACTCCGATCGCCCGCCAACCCAATGCCGCCCTCATGCCCACTTCGGTTCTCGCGCCGCCGGATCTCCGGTTCTCCACCTCCCCTTCCCGGGCTCGCAACGACTGGATTCACGCGGAGCCGCCCGCGATGAACAAAGGGGCTCTTCACCCGTGCGGTGGCCTCGGCGCCGGTTCGGCTTCGGCCGAGACCGGCAACACGGGCCAAGCCGGTGGCGGCAGCCGGGTCCGCGTGCTGCTCGTCGACGACGACCCCGGGGTGCGGAGCGTATTCGGGGCGGGGCTGCGCCAGCTCCAACTGGAGGTCGATATGGCGGCGGATGGCGACGCCGCGTGGGAGGCGTTGTGCACGAAACCGTACGACCTGCTCATCACGGACCATCTGATGCCGCGGCTCACGGGGTTGGAGTTGCTCCGGCGGTTGCGCGCAGTGCGCGTGGATCTGCCGTGCATCCTCATCTCGGGCGACCTGCCGGAGGCGGACGAGGATCTCGCCGCCTGTGTGCAGCCCGGGTGCACTTTGGAGAAACCGATCACGCTCGCGCTCTTCCTTACTACGGTGAAGGCATTGCTGGCCCGCCATCCGGCGGGGGCGTCGGCGTTTCCGCCGGACCGCGCCGAGTTGGAGGGCTATCGGAGCTGAGTGGTGCCGCTCCGCGCGCGAGGGAACCGTCGCCGGTGTGTGCCGGTTGGCCGCGCAGCGGGGCCGACAGCGTGGAGGGCGAACCGTTTGGATGGTGACAATCCTGTCGCTGCACAGGAGGCGTTGCCGCGGCGACGCCGACGCCCGGGAGCTCCGGTGGGGGGCTCTCCCGGGCGTCTTGTCATCCCGCCGCGGCGTGGTGTCGCCGGCGTGGTTTCGGGCGCCAACCGGTGAGCAGCCACACCGCGCCCAGTCCGAGGTACAGCGCCACCAGACCGGCGGTCTCGTGCAACGCGTGATAGTGGCCCGGGAAACGGGGGGCGAGGCCCACGATGGCCGCGATCCGCAGCAGGTTCATGACGAACGCCAGGGCAAGGCAGAGCGCGAGCAACCCGGGAAACTTCCACCAGCTGGCCCGGCGATAGAGCAGGAAGATGGTGCCCAGCAACAGCGACGAGGAGATCAGACCGAAGCCGTTGCATTCGGTCGCGACGATGAAGGTGCCGTGCGGGCTGAGCAGGAGCAGCCGCACGTCGGGATCGGCCACGATGCGCAGTTGGGAGGCGAGGCCGAACGACTGCAGCAGTCGCGCCGACTCGACCCCGGCCATCTTGCGCAGCGGCCAGTCGAGCACGGGGAAGAGCAGCACGAAGACGATCAGCAGGCCGAAGGCCGCGAGCAGCGGCGCGGCGCGGCGCAGGGCGCGGGCGCCGAACAGGACCTGCACCGCGCCCGCGGCGGCGGCGACCAGTCCGGCGAGCACGAGCAGCGGCGCATCGAAGAGCAATGCGGCGGCGACTCCGGCATACGCCGCGATCAGGCAGGCGAGTCCGGTCCGCTCCAGTTGCACCCGGAGCCGCAGGCTCGCCCGCTGTTCCCAGGCGATCCAGAACCCCGCCAGCAGCGTGATGAAGAACGACTGCTTGAGCTGCTCGTGGGCGAAGGTGCGCGCCGTCACCCAGCTGGCCACGGGCCAGAACGCGAGCGCCGTGGCGGTGAGAAGACCGGCGGCGAGCCAACGTTCGCCGCGGGAGGCGGCGGTGGCGGGTGTGGCGGCGGTGGGTTGCTCCGGCATGCGGACAATGGGACCGCGCGCACTGTGCGAAGTTCGCCGCGGAGGTCGAGCCCCGGAGCGGGGGGGCGACTGTTGGGCGTGGCGTGGCCCATGGTCCGAGCGACTCCCGCGCGGACTACGGCCCCGTGGGCGCGGCCGAGGGAGCGGAATCGGGGCTTGCTAATGACCAGCGGTCATTAACAAGCTTCCGACCATGGAGCACACCAAGCGACCCCGACGCGCGCGCACCCCTGCGGAACGGGCGGAGCGCGCGGAAGCGATCCGCGCCGCCGCCCGCCGGCTGCTGGACCGGCGGGATTTCGACACCATCACCATGGCGGAGATCGCGCGCAGCGCGGGTCTGGCGAAGGGCACGGTCTTCCTCTACTTCCGGACGAAGGAGGAGGTGTTCCTGGATCTGGCGGAGGAGGCGGTGGCGCAGTGGGGCGCGGCGCTGGAGCGGGGGCTCGCGGCGTTGCCGGAGTTGCCCGAGCCGGAGGTGGTTGCCCCGCTCTGCGCCGCGTTGGTCGCTCCGGTCGTGGATGGCGGCCGGGGAAAGCTCATGGCGATCCTGGATGACACGCTGGAGCACAACATCACCTTCCGGCGCGCGAAGCAGTTCAAGCTGCGCATGAAGGCGCTGCTGGAGCGGTTGGGCCTCCTGCTCGAGGAACGGTTGCCCCGGTTGGCGCCGGGCGAGGGCGCGGCGCTGCTGCACGCGCTGTTTGTGTGTTTGATCGGTGCCTACAAAGTGGCGAGCCCGTCGCCGACGGTACGGCGGGTTGTCGCGGAGCCGGGGATGGAGGTGTTCCGCGCGGAGTTCGGACCGCTGCTCCGGCACCTTGCGAGCTGCCACCTCGCCGGATTGCTCGCGCACAAGGCGGGAGGTCGCCCATGAAGGTCGTGCTGATCACCGGCGCCTCGACGGGAATCGGCCGCGCCGCAGCTCTCCATTTCGAGCGGCAGGGCTGGCTGGTCGCGGCTGCCATGCGCCGGCCGGAGGCGGCGGCGTGGCCGACGTCGGACCGTTTGCACCGGTACGCGCTGGACGTGACCGACGCGGCCTCGGTGCGCGACTGCGTTGCCGCGGTGGAGCGCGACCACGGTTGTATTGATGTGTTGGTGAACAACGCGGGCGTCTACCTGACGAAGCCGCTGGAGGACAGCACCGACGAGGAGTACGCCGCGGTGTTCGGAACCAACGTGCAGGGCACGCTGCGCGTCACGCGGGCGGTATTGCCCGCGTTTCGTCGTCGCGGCGCAGGGACGATCGTGAACCTCTCGTCGGTCGCCGGGCGCGTCACGTTCCCGTTCCAGACGCTGTATCACGGGTCGAAGTGGGCCATCGAGGGGATCACCGAAGGACTCGCCCACGAACTGCGCCCGTTGGGGATCCGGGTGCGATTGGTCGAACCGGGCATGGTGAGGACTCCGCTCTACGATCGCACCCGCGCGGCGGGCACCGCGGCCGCCTCCGCCTGTTACGAGGCGAACTTCGGAGCGTGGCGGCGGTTCCTGCTGCGGAGCTGCGAGCAGGGCGCGGGAACGGAGGCGACGGTGCGCGCGATCTTCCGCGCCGCCACCGACCGTGGGCACCGGCTGCGCTACGCGGCGGGCGCGGACACGCATGCGGCGTTCCTGCTCCGCTCGCTGCTGCCCCAGCGAGCTTGGGCTTTCGTGGTCCGGCGCCTCACGGGAGTTCGGGGTTGAGCCTGGTCGGAGCGTGGCCGGTGGGCGCGGCGTGAACGTTGACTGGCGGGGTCGTCGGGCGGGCAGCCTCGTCTGCGGTCGCGACGGAGCGCCCGCCGCCAGTTGCCGTGACGAAGCCCGGCCCGAACCCGGCCCGCGCGTTTCTTTGATACGGCCGCATCACCAAAACGCGCGGGGTGAGGAACGGGGCAGCGCGGTTAGGCGCCGCGTCTGTTGCCGAGCGGCAAGCGACACCCGGCGCCTGGTTCGGTCGTGGCGGTGGCCTTTCCGCAGAAACGCCACGGCGATAATCGCAAAGCGCCGGCTCCCGATCCGATCCCTGCCCGCGCGTTTTTATGATACGGCCGTATCACGAAAACGCGCGGGCAGGGAAACCGGGCGGGGCGGCTAGACGCCGCGTTTATGGCCGAACCACTCGATGTGCAGGCGCGGGGCGAAGCGGTAGCCGCGACCGCGGCAGAGGGAAACCAGCCACGGTGTACGCGCGGCGAGAGTCTCGCGTGTGGTGCCCTCGGGCATGAGCAGAACCTTGTGCCGCGGCGGCGGGGCGGGGAGTTGCGCGAGCAACGCTTCGACCTCGGCGACATCGGCTTCGCTCGCGACGACGAACTTCAGTTGGAACTCGTAGGCGGCGAGCCAGGCGGCGACCACCGCCGGTTGCCAACGGAGCGCGTCGTGGCGCTCGCTCCAGCCGGCGCTGAACTGTTCCGGCGGCGGAGTGGAATTGCGCAGTTTCGGGCTGAGCGACGCGAGGTCGCACGCGATGCCGGCGGGCGGGATCGTGGCGGCGGTCTCGATGGTGAGGTGTTTGCCGGCGTCGCGCAGCGCGGCGGCGAGCGCGGGCAGCTCGGGGGCGAGCATCGGCTCGCCGCCGGTGAGCACCACATGCTGTGCCGGATGGAGTGAAACTTCGGTGACGATCTCCGCCACGGTCATCTGGAGCCCCTCCGGCGACCACGAGGCGTAGGGCGTGTCGCACCAGGTGCAGCGGAGGTTGCAGCCGGCGGTGCGCACGAAAACCGACGGCACGCCCGCCAACTCACCTTCGCCCTGCAGCGAGTGAAAGATTTCGGAGGTCAGCATGGGGCGGAGGAGCGCAGCGGATTCAATCGCTGGAAGGGCCTGCGCTGGCGGGCGGTGCCATCTCGCGCGGTTTGTCTTCGAGCGTGAACGTGGCGGGGGTGACGAGTACCTCTTGATACGTCCCCGTCTCGTCTGCGAGCCGTGTTGAGCCTTGAAGCCGATAGCTGCCCGCCAGCCGAAGTTCGCCGGAGATCGATCGAGAATAACGAAGGGTGACGGAACCGCCGGGTGGCAGCACAAGGCTGCGCGAACCGAAGTGATCTGACATGCTGACCCATAGGGGGGATAGCTTCGTCCCTGCTCCGTAGCGAAGATCGAATGCGATCGTACCGGCCCAGATCGGATGGCCTTCCGGACCATAGACTCGATAGGTGACCGGTCCCTCACCGCGGTTTGGGAGTTCGATCTCGGGACGGAGCGTCGTACCGCGGGATAGATCGTCGATGATCTTGTCGGGAAGGACGATCCGTACCTGCGGCTCGAGCGCGTTCGCCTGCCAGACGACTGCGAGTGTGAGAGCGAGAAGAGTCAGGACGCGCATGTTGAGGTGATGGAGTCGAGAAAGGCTCAACGTGTTCCCGGTCTCGGCGGGAGCGGGGCGGTATCAGCGTAGCGGGTCGGGTCGGGCAGGCCGGCGACGAGGAAGGCTTCGCGGCGTTCGACGCA
>JAEZSJ010000170.1 GCA_023443985.1 Verrucomicrobiota bacterium
ATGTTGACCCCGACCGGGTCCATGCCGCCGAAGGAGATCCTGGCCGCGGCGGGCGTGCGGGCGGTGGCCGTCAAACCGCTGCGCCGGCAGGCGCTGCGCGAACGGGTGCTGCTCGCTCTGGCGGCGCCGGAGACACCGGCAGCGCCGGCGCCCGCGGCCCCCGAGCCGCGGCTGGTGCTCGCGGAGAGGATCCCGTTGCGCGTGCTGCTCGCGGAGGACAACCCGGTGAACAAGAAGGTGGCCTTGCGCCTGCTCGAGCGCCTCGGCTACAGCGCGCAGGCCGTGGGGAACGGCAACGAAGCCGTGCGCGCCGTGGGCGAGGGACGGTTCGACCTCGTCTTCATGGATGTGCAGATGCCCGAGCTCGACGGTCTCGAGGCGACGCGTCGTATCCGGACGACGGTGCCTCGGGATCGGCAGCCGGTGATCGTCGCGCTCACGGCGAACGCCATCGCCGGCGACGCCGAGCTCTGCCGCGCGGCCGGGATGGACGACTATGTGAGCAAACCGGTGACGCCGGAGGACATCTTCAATGTGATCGTGCGCCGCTTCGGCGACGGGCTTGGCCTCGAGCCGTTGCGGCAGGGTGCGGGCGGCTGAGCGGCCGCACGGGGCCCGTCCGTTGTGGTCACTAAAGCACGGACACCACGCGCACGCCCGCGCGGCCGGCGGGGGCGGGGAGGATGTCGCCGGCGTGCCGGCCGATCAGCTTGGCCCCGAGCGGCGAGTGGGGGGTGATCACGAAGACCGGGCTCCCCTCGAAGTCCACCTCCAGCCCACCGCCCTTGGGGCCGACGAAGTAGAGGTTTCGCTCGCCCGCCAGGTCCGTCTCGACGAGGGCGCCGAGCGCGATCGCCTCCCCCGCGGCGAACTCCCGCGCAGGCAGCTCCCGGAAGGCGTCGAGCGCCTCGCGCAGCTCGGCGGCCACCTTCACCTGCCCTTCGGCGAGCACGGAGGTCTCCAGCCCGGGGGTCTCGAACTGGTTCTTGTGCAGCTCCTCGTCGTGGGTCGCCTCGTCGTGGGCGGCCTTGGCGGCTGTGGCGATGAGTTCCATCTCGGAGGCGAGCTGGTGCACGATGCAGTCGACGAGCTTTTTCTTGTTCACGGGCGGAGGGGGTGAGCACGGGCGACGGACGCGCACGCGCGGGTTTACGGATCGGCTGGGGCGGGGAAGCTTCAGGCGGACCCCGTGGGGCCGGGGGGCGCTCAGTTCGGATATTGGCCGCTGATGTAGCTGCGCAGGCTGTCGGCCTCGCGTTGGAGGCGCTCGACGACCCATTTGTTGACGTCGCCGATCGAGATGAGCCCGACGAGACGGCCGCCGTCGACCACGGGCAGGTGGCGCATCCGTTTCTCGGAGATAAGGCTCATCGCGCGGTCGAGCGGGAGCGACGGTTCGACGGTGAACGGCCGCGGGGTCATGACGCGCGCGACCGGAGTCTCCCGCGAGTCGAGACCGGCGGCCACGACCCGGGTGAGCACATCGCGCTCGGTGAAGATGCCGACGAGCTGCTCGCCCTCGAGCACGCAGACACACCCGATGCGGTGCGCCGCCATGATGGCGACGGCGTCGTGCGCCGAGGCTTGGGTGGAAACCCAGCGGACGGTGGGATCCTTTTGCGCGAGCAGCGCTGAGATCGGGATCTTCATGGGGTATCGCCGGGGAAGACTAGTCCGGATACCGGCCCGCGCAAGCGGGCCGGTCGAAAAGCCGGCGACCATGGCCTCCGGGGCGTGTTCCGGTGCCCCGCGGGATGTCTCAGCGTCCGGCTGCCAACGCGGCCCGCCGGGCGTCGCAAGCCCATCCATACACTTGGGCGTAGCGGCCCGCGGAGTGGCCCCAGCCGAAGTCCCGTGCGATGGCGTTGGCGCGCAGTTGGGCGAACTCCTCGGGGCGGTCGTAGTAGGTGGCGTTGGCCCAGCCGATGGTGTGGTAGACGGCGTTCTGGTCGGCGTGGTGGAAGAGGAAGCCGGTGCCCTCGCCGGTGCCTTCGCGGTACTGGTCGATCGTGTCGACGAGCCCGCCGGTGGCACGGGCGACGGGCAGGGTGCCGTAGCGCATCGCGTAGAGCTGGGTGAGGCCGCAGGGCTCGGTGCGGCTGGGCATGACGAAGAAATCGGAGCCGCCCTGGATGAGGTGGGCGAGGCGGTTGTCGAAGGCGAGCTTGAGCCCGACCCGGCCCGGGAACTCGAGCGCGGCGCGGCGCAGGTCGTCCTCGAGGTCGGCGTCGCCCGTGCCGAGGATGGCGAACTGCGCCTGCATGTTCGTCACGATGGCGGGCAGCACTTCGCAGAGCAGGTCGAGCCCCTTCTGGCGGAAGAGCCGGGAGACGACGCCGAAGAGCGGTTTGCGCGGGTCGACGTCGAGCCCGAGTTCGCGCTGGAGGGCGGCCTTGCAGGTCGCCTTGCCGGCGAGGTGGCCGGCGTCGAAGGGCGCAGGCAGGTGGCGGTCGGCGGCGGGATCCCACGCTTCGGTGTCGATGCCGTTGAGGATGCCGATGAGGTCGCCGGCGCGGAAGCGCAGCACGTGGTCGAGCCCGAAGCCGAATTCGCCGGTCTGGATCTCCCGGGCGTACGTGGGGCTGACGGTGGTGATCTTGGTGCTGTGGTAGAGCCCGGCCTTCATCAGGTTCACGGCGCCGCAGGCCTCCACGTTGTCGGCGCTGAAGAGCCAGTCGGGGAGCTTGGCGTAGGCGAGCGCGTGGCGGTGGCAATAGCCCTGATGCTCGAGGTTGTGGATCGTGAAGACGGTCGCGGCGCGGCCGAGCGGGCCGTCGCGGTCGGTGATGTTGAGCCACACGGGCACGAAGCCGCACGTCCAGTCGTGGCAATGGAAGGCGTCGGGCGTCCAGCCGAGTTGGAGACAGAAGTTCAGCGCGGCGCGGGTGAAGAAGATGAAGCGCTTGTCGTTGTCCGGGAAGCTGCCGGCGGCGGTGGAGTAGACCTCCGGGCGGCCGAAGAAACGCTCGTGTTCGACGAAGTAGACCGGGACCTCGGTGCCCGGGAGGACGGTCTCCCACACGCGTCCGAACTCGGGGCCGCCGGCGAGGTCGGCCCCGAGCGGCTGCGGGCGGCATTGCCACTGGCCGAGGCGTTTGACCGAGCCGTAGAGCGGGAGGATGCAGCGCACGTCATGCCCGAGGCGGGCGAGCTGTTTGGCGAGCGCGCCGACCATGTCGCCGAGGCCGCCGACTTTGACGAACGGATCCAGCTCCGGGGTGACCATCAGGATCTTCATGCGGGGCCGGGAAAATCGCGGGGAGAGCGGAGGCTCTCAAGGCTTTTCGCGGAGGTTGGGCGGGGCGGGCGCCCAAGAAACGTGGCGACAGGGCGGCGACCCGGCGGCGGGCGAGGGGCGCGGATCAACCGGCGCGGAGGGTGAGGCCGACGACCTTCTCGCAGCCCGGCAGCTGGCGGATGCGTTGGAGGAGAATGGTCTCGAGCAGGCGGAGCTCGTCGCGCACCACCGCGTGCGAGACGAGCACGAGCAGCCGGTGCCTCGTATCGATTTTCACGGGGTGGCTGTAGGCCGCATTGGCGTCGCCGACGATTTCGGCCCAGTGCTGGCGGATGGTGTGGTCGGGCGCCTCGACGCCGACGTGGTACTTGCGCAGGAGCTTGTCGATGGCGTCGCCGAGCGGTTGCTCGCGGCGGCGCTTGGTGCGCGAGTCGTCGTTGGGCAGACCGCGGAGCGAGGCGATGAGGTTCTCGACGTCGCGGGAGAACTCGTGCGGGGCGGACATCGTTGCGGGCGGCGGCCGAGACTGTCGTTCAAGCGATTTGCTGCTGGTCGTAGAGTCCGCGGTAGAGCGGGCTGGTGCGGTAGACTTCGGCGTGCGGGCCGCGGGCGACAATCTGGCCGCGGTCGAAGACGAGGACGAGGTGGGCGTCGCGCAGCGTGCTGAAACGGTGGGCGATCATGAGCACGGTCTTGCCGATGACGAGTTTCTGCAGCGCCTTCTGGATCGCGGCCTCGCTCTCGCTGTCGAGGGCGGAGGTGGCCTCGTCGAGGATGAGGATCGGGGCGTTGCGCAGGAAGGCGCGGGCGAGGGCGATGCGTTGTCGTTGGCCGCCGGAGAGGGAGGCGCCGCGTTCGCCGACGATCGTGTCGTAGCCCTGCGGCAACGCGGAGACGATGAAGTCGTGCGCATAGGCGTCGCGGGCGGCCTGCTCGACCTCGGCCGGCGTGGCGCCCGGGCGGCCGACGAGGAGATTGTTGCGGATCGTGTCGTTGAAGAGAAACGAGTCCTGGCTGACGAGAGCGATGTTGTCGCGGAGCTCGGTGAGGCGCACGTCGCGCACATCGACGCCGTCGACCAGCACCTGACCGGCGGTGGCCTCGAAGAAACGCGGGACGAGATTCGCGAAGGTGCTCTTGCCGGCACCGCTCGGGCCGACGAGCGCGACGACGGTGTCGGGCGCGATGTGCACGGAGACGTCGCGCAGCACGGTCTCGTCGGCGCCGGTGCCGTAGGAGAAGGAGACGTTGCGGAACTCGATCTCGCCGCGCGCGGTGCCGAGGGCCTTCGGTGCGACGGGATCGGCGATCGGTTCGGGCTCGTGCATGACCTGCTCGATGCGGTCGAGGGCGGCGGCGCCGCGGGTGAACTCGCCGTGGATCTTGCCCATCTTGCGCAGCGGGTCGTACGCCATGTAGAGCGCGGCGACCATGGCGAAGACGGTGTTGAAGGGCGTCTGCGCGCGGTAGGCGAGCAGGAGCGAGCCGGCGATGCCGAAGACGGCGATGAACTCGATGAGCGGCGAGAGCGAGGCGTTGTACTTCGTCACCTTCATCTGGAGACTGAAGAACTCGCGCACGCCGGCGACGAAGCGGGAGACCTCGCGGTCCTGGAGGTTGAACGCGCGGACCTCGCGCACCGCGGAGAGGTTTTCGCGGAGGAGCTCGGCGACGTCGCCGCTGGCGGCGAAGGCCTGCTTGGCGCGGCGGTAGAGATTCTTGCCGATGATCTTGAGGGGCAGCACGCAGACGGGAATCACGGCGATGCCGAGCAGGAAGATCGCCGCGCCCGGTTTGGTGAATGCGCTCCAGACGATGTAGCCGATCGCCGAGAGAAACGTGACCGGGAGCACGACGAGGTCGTTGGCCGTGGTCGTCATCGTCTGCTGCACCTGCTGGGCGTCGGAGGTGCCGCGAGCGAGGAGGTCGCCGCTGCGGGAGCGTTGGAAGAACGCGAGGTGGAGCCGCTGGAGCTTCTTGAAGAGATCCGCCCGCAATCCCTCGAGCAGCACGGTGCCGGAGAGCGCGACGAGGTAGTGGTTGAGCACCTGGAATGTGCAGCGGATGCCGATGACCAGCGGGATCAACGCGAGCACCGGGACGATCTGCGCCGTGGTGAGGCGATCGGCGCCGGTGGCCTCGAAGAGCGGCTTGAGACCGGTGTTGATCATCCACGGCACGCCGCCGCCGCTTGCTCCGCCGCTGATTACGCCGAAGAGGATGCCGGCGGCGAATTTTCCGCGCACCGGGCGCAGGTAGCGATAGTACGGGCGGAAGCGGGCGAACATCAGTCCGCCGAGGCTCGCACATCCAAGGCGTCGCGCAAGCCGTCTCCCAGAAAATTCAGGGCGAGGAGCGTCAGGGAAAACACCGCACCGGGGCAGAGCAACAACCAGAGGTGCGTCTCGAGCTCGAGCTGGCCGTCGTAGATCAACGTGCCGAGCGAACTCATCGGCGGTTTCACGCCGAGGCCGAGAAAGCTGAGGAACGCCTCGAGCAGCATCACGCCGGGGATCGTGAGCGTGGTGTAGACGATCACGGTGCCGAGCAGGTTCGGCAGCAGATGGCGGAAGATGATCCGGCCGTGGCCGAGCCCGAGTGTGCGCGCCGCCTCGACGAACTCCATGCGCTTGAGCGACTGCACCTGGCCGCGGACGATGCGCGCCATCGTGAGCCACTCGACCGCGCCGATCGCGACGAAGAGCACGAGCAGGTTCCATGTCGGGCCGAGCTGGAACCGTTTCGCGAGGCTGTCGGTGAACACGAGCAGCAGGATGACGAAGAGCGTGAACGGGAGCGAATAGACGATGTCGACCAGGCGCATCATCACCGTGTCGAGCTTGCCGCCCGCGTAGCCGGCGACCGCGCCCCAGCCCACGCCGATCGTGATCGAGACGACGGTCGCGGCGAGCGCGACGGCGAGCGAGATGCGGCAGCCGAACATGACCCGCGCGAAGACGTCGCGGCCGAGCAGGTCGGTGCCGAACCAGTGGCCCGTGCCGGGCGGGAGAAACTGCTCGGCTTCGGCGGATGAATACGACAACCCGAGCAGTCCGGGCAACGCGGTGCAGGCGACGAGGAGCGCGACCAGAAAGAGCCCGGAGACGACCGCGAGTCGGTTCTTCCGCAGCCGCCGCCACGCGTCGCGGCCAAGCGACGAGCCGCGCTCGAGCGCCGCGGGATCAAGCGGCGCGGGCGACGGCAGGCGGTCGGG
>JAEZSJ010000187.1 GCA_023443985.1 Verrucomicrobiota bacterium
ATCTACGGATACTGCACCCGACGCCATCGCAAGCACCGCCGTCCCCGACTCCGCCCGCCGTCCCGCTGGTTGCGCCGCAGGCGCTCCCGGCTCCGCGACGAACCCGTTTCTCCCCCGGTAAGAATGCACGCAAAGGGTCGTGCCCCGGCACGCCCGCACTCCGGCGCCATCCCGCAGCGACCGGCCTGAGCCCAACAGCACTCCTGCAACCCCGACCAGACCTACCATGCATCCTCGCCTCCAAGCACTCCGCCGCCCGCGCACCTTCGTGTCGCTCGGGCTGGCGGCAACCGCGTTCCAGCTCGGCGCCCAAACCACCCCCGACGCCCCCCCGCCACCCGCCAGCCCGCAGGCGGGCGAGGACGAGGTCGTCGTTCTCAGCCCCTTCGAGGTGACCAGCACCGCCGACACCGGCTACGTCGCCACCGACACCCTCGCCGGCACCCGCATCCGCACCGATCTGCGCGATGTCGGCTCGTCGCTCTCCGTGATCACGAAAGGATTCCTGCAGGACGTCGGCGCGACCAACAGCGCCACCCTCCTCCAGTACACCACCAACACCGAGGTCTCCGGCACCCTGGGCACCTACTCCGGCCTGGGCAACGGCCAGACCCTCAACGAACAGACCACGCTCCGCAGCAGCTCCGCCAACCAGCGCGTGCGCGGACTGGCCGCCGCCGAGAACACCCGCGACTTCTTCTCCACCGACATTCCCTGGGACAGCTTCAACGTCGAACGCGTCGACATCCAGCGCGGCCCCAACGCCATCATGTTCGGCCTCGGCAGCCCGGCCGGCATGATCAACGCCTCCGTCAACAACGCCACCTTCCGCACCGCCGGCCTCGCCGAGTTCCGCTTCGGCTCCTTCGGCAGCGTGCGCGGGAGCCTCGACTACAACCAGGTGTTGATCGACGACGTGCTCTCCCTCCGCGTCGCCGGCCTGCTCGACGACGAGCAGTTCAAGCAGAACAAGGCCTTCGAGGACGACCATCGCGTCTCCGTCGCCCTGCGCTTCGATCCGAAGCTCTTCCGCGCCCACGGCTTCACCACGAGCATCAAGGTCAAATACGAGGCCGGCGAGATCGACGCCAACCGCCCGCGCACGCTCGTGCCCTACGACAACATCACCCCGTGGTACCGCCCCGTGCAGCAGGACGCCTCCGGCCGCTACACCGCCGAAAGCGGCCTCGGCCAGGTCGGCGTCAACTACGCCGCCGATGTCGGCCCCGCCTCCAACCCCTGGATCTCCCAGGTGGCCGCCAACCAGCAGCAGCCCATCTGGTTCATCAACGGCGAGGACGCCGCCCTCTACCAGATCTACGGCGGCTTCGTGAACCGCGGCGCCCGCACCGTCACCGGCGTCGCCCAGGGCCCCTCCGCCGCGCTTGTCAACCAGCGCTACGGCGACGTCTTCCCCGGCATCCGGAGCTACTCCTCCTACGCCGTCCAGGCGCAGCTGCCCGGCTACCAGGACGGCCAATACCGTGACCGCTCGCTCACGGACGCCTCCACGTTCGACTTCTACAACCAGCTCATCGACGGCGACACCAAGAAGGAGTTCGCCACCTGGTACGCCTACAACCTCGACTTCTCCCAGACCGCCTGGGACGACCGGATCGGCCTCCAGCTGACGTACGATCGTCAGCACTACCGCAACGGCGGCCAGTCCCTCCTCAGCAACCCCGCCCTCGCGATCGACATCCTGCGCAACCTCCAGGACCGCCCCGATGTCGACCCCGCGGCGCCCGCCACCAACCCCAACTACGGCCGCGCCTACGTCGTGGGCGGCCCCGGCACCGGCACCTCCTACCGGAGCGAGCGCGACTCGTTCCGCGCGTCCCTCTTCGCCGAGCTCCGCGCGGCCGACTTTTTCGGGCAGGACAGCTTCTGGACGAAGCTGCTCGGGCGTCACCGCCTCAACGGCGTCTTCAGCCGCGAGACCCTCGACACCGAGAACCGCGGCTGGAACATGTACGCCCACAGCCAGGCATGGGCCGGCTACTGGAACCAGAACGCCGGCAACACCGTGAGCATCACCGAGCGCCCGCCGGTCGCCGTCATCTACCTCGGCGACGCCGGCGCCGTGGCCGGCAGCCCCGACGGCTCCGGCCTCCGCCTGCCGGGCATCGGCGGCCCCGTCGCCCTCGCCTCGGGCAATGTCTACCACTTCAACTCCACCTGGAACGCCGACCCCTCCGTCGCCTTCGGCGCCCCCTGGACCGTCCCCCCCGAGCTCACCCGCCTCATCAACAACAGCACCCCCACGTTCCAGGCGTCCAATCCCGCCAACTACGTCGGGTGGAACTCCGACTTCCGCGACGACCTCCTCGCCTACGACGACGGCGCCAACCCCGACCTGCTCACCAGCGCCTCCCTCAAGCAGCGCAAGGTCAAGTCATACGCCGGCTCCTGGCAGGCCTTCCTCTGGAACGGCGCGATCATCCCCACCCTCGGCTGGCGCTTCGACGAGGTGAAATCGCTCGCCATCAGCGCCCGGCCCAACGCCAGCAACCGCAACATCCTCAACCTCGACCCGACCATCTACCGGCTGCCCGAGACCTACCGGCCCGACGAGATCTTCAAGTCCCACTCGACCGCCGGCGGCGTCGTCGTGCACCTCAACCGGTTCCTCTCCCGGGACCCGCTGCCGGTGAACGTCAGCCTCTCCTACAACAAGTCGAGCAACTTCGAGGTCTCCACCGCGCGCAGCGACTTCTACGGCAACATCATCGGCAACCCCTCGGGCGAGACCAAGGAGTACGGCGTCATGCTCTCCACCAAGGACGGCAAGTACTACGTCCGCCTCCAACGCTACGAGACTTCCGGCCGCAACGTGAGCATGGACACCTCGCTCGACGGCCTGGCCAACACGATCACCCAAGGCATCAAGTTCCGCAACGTGCTGCTCTACCGGATGAGCGCCTACGACTGGCCCACCCGCGAGCAGGTGACGACCGGCCACGGCCAGCGGTTCGAGTGGTATCCTGGATATCGCGACAACACCACCGGCAAGATCGTGGCCGACTACGACCCCTCCAACCCCGCCGCCACCCCCCAGCCGGCGAACACCACCCTCGAGACCGCCGCCGAGGCCGCCGCCCGCCGCGATGCGTCAATCAACGCCTGGAACGGGATCCAGGCCTTCATGCAGGACAAGGGCTTCTTCGCCGCCTGGCAGTACAACCCCACCACCCTCACCGCACTTACCGACCGCGCCACCCTCGAGGCGACCGCCGTCGGCACCGATGCGCAGGGCCGGCTGATCTACGCCCCCCAGTTCACCCCGGCCGAGGACTCGCTGCGGAACTACTCCCGCATCGCCCCGAGCGGCCTGTCGCTCACCTCCGACACCCTCTCCAAGGGCTACGAGTTCGAGTTCACCGCCAATCCGACCCCGAGCCTCCGCCTCACCCTCAACGCCGCCAAGACCACCGCGGTCCGCAGCAACGTCGGCACCCCGGATCTGGACGCCACCGTCGCGTACATGGATGAACAGATCCTCGGCGCCGCCGGCGACATGCGCCAGTTCAACGGCGCCTACGTCCGCGGCAACGAGCTCCGCCAGACCTATGCGACCTGGCGCGGTCAATACGCCCTCTCGAAGCTCCAGGACGGGGCGGCGGTCGCCGAGCTCCGCAAGTGGCGCTTCAACACCGTGGCGAACTACACCTTCGTCACCGGCACGCTCAAGGGCGCGTTCCTCGGCGGCGGCTACCGCTGGCAGGACCGGAACGTCATCGGCTATCCCATGATCTCGAACCCGTCGGGCTACGGCACCTACGACCTCTCGAAGCCCTACTACGGCCCCTCCGAGGACGCCCTCGACCTCTGGGTCGGCTACACCCGCAAGCTCACCGCCCGGATCGATTGGCGCATCCAGCTCAACGTGCGCAACGTCGGCGACAAGAACGGGATCATCCCGATCACCGTGCAACCCGACGGCGTCACCCCCGCCGCCTACCGCATCAAGCCCGCCCAGGAGTGGAGCGTCGTCAACACGTTCACCTTCTGAGCGCGCCGGACGGCTCGCCCCGTTCGGTCCGCCCCTCCCGGCCCCGCCGTCGCGCCCGGGCGGTTGTTTTGCGCCGCGC
>JAEZSJ010000208.1 GCA_023443985.1 Verrucomicrobiota bacterium
CGCGCCCTGCTCTGCGCCGCGCTCCTCCCGCTCGCCTCCCTCGGCACCGCGGCCACCACGATCGCCGTCGACGCCGCGACCCGGCTGCGCACCGTCGACGAGCGTATCTTCGGCCTCAACACCACGATCTGGGACCCGCACGTCAACACCCCCGAGACCATCTCGCTGCTCAACGCCGCCGGCATCCGCATGCTGCGCTTCCCCGGCGGCTCCCTCTCCAACGAGTACCACTGGCAGACCAACACCTCGCTGAACAACACCTGGCAGTGGGCGACCGACACCGACGACTTCATCGCCGTCGCCCGGCAGACCGGGGTCAAGGCGGTCGTCAGCGTCAACTACGGCACCGGCACGCCCGCCGAGGCCGCCGCCTGGGTCACCTACTGCAACGTGACCAAATCCGCCGGTTTCAAGTATTGGGAGGTTGGAAACGAAAACTACGGCGCATGGGAGACCGACCAGCAGTCCCGCAAGCACGACCCCCTGGTCTACGCGAACCGCGCGAAGGACTACATCGCGGCGATGAAGGCCGCCGACGCCTCGATCAAGATCGGCGCGGTCGTCACCGTTCCGAGCGAGGAATACGCCACGTACACGGACCACCCCGTCACCAACCCCCGCACCGGCGCCACCCACAACGGCTGGAACCCCGTGGTGCTCGCCACCCTCAAGTCCCTCGGCGTCACGCCCGACTTCGTCGCGCTCCACCGCTACGACGGCGCGCCCGGCCAGGAGAGCGACAGCGCCCTCCTCCAACGGGCGGCCACCTGGACCGCCGACATCGCCGCCCTGCGCCAGCAGCTCACCGACTACCTCGGCACCGCCGGCTCCAGTGTCGAGATTCTCGTTACCGAGAACAACTCCGTCTACTCGAACCCCGGCAAGCAGACCACCAGCCTCGTCAACGCCCTCTACCTCGCCGACAGCGTCGGCAACCTCCTCAAGACCGAGGTGAACGCCCTGCTCTGGTGGGACCTCCGCAACGGCCAGGACAACACCAACAACCTCTCCGCCTCGCTCTACGGCTGGCGGCCCTACGGCGACTACGGGATCCTCTCCTCGCCCTCGTCGATCACCGGCGGATCCACCACGGCCTACGACTGCTACCCGACCTACTACGCCTTCAAGCTGCTCTCCAAGTTCGCCCGCGGCGGCGACAGCATCGTGAAGGTCACCACCGGCGATTCGCTGCTCTCCGCGTTCGGCTGCCTGAAGACCGACGGCACGCTGCGGCTGCTCGTCGTCAACAAGAGCCCCACCGCGACCACCAGCGCCGCCATCTCGCTGTCCGGCTTCACCCCCGCCGCCACCGCCACGACGTACACCTACGGCATGGTCGAGGACAACGCCGCCCGCACCGGGTCGGGCTCGCGCGACATCGCCACCGGCTCGCTCACCAACGCGGCCGCGTCCTTCACCGCGAACTTCGAGCCCTACTCGATCACCGTGCTGTCCTTCACCGCCGGCACGCCACCGACTCCTCCGCCGCCCCCCCCGCCCGCGCCCGGTGGCGGCCGCCCCGGCGGAGGAGGTGGCGGCGGCGGGGCGCTCGCCCTCTGGTTTGCGCTCGCCCTCGGCGGGCTTAAACTCGCCCACCACCGCGCCCGGCGCGGTTGAAAAGCGAAGCTGGTCACCATCGCATCCCCACGGCAACGGGCGCGGCGCAAGTCGCGCCCGTTTCGTTTCCCCGCCACGGAGACACCGCTCTTGCCGCGCCGCCGCCGGCCCCCCCACACTGCGCCATGCCCGCGCCTGCCGTCCTCCGCTTCGCCCCGCGTCACCAGTGGGCGACGCTCCTCGTTGCGGGCGCCGCGCTGACCGTGGCCGTGTTTCCCCGGCTGGCGGAGCCGCTGCTCTACCGGCGCGACGAACTGCTGGCCGGCCAGCTCTGGCGGCTGTGGACCGGGCACCTCGTGCACTTCGGCTGGCGCCACCTGGTGGCCGATGCCGCCGTGCTGCTCCTGGCCGGCCTGTGGCTCGAGCCGCTCGCGCCGCGCAGCACGCGGCTCTTCCTCGCGCTCGCGCCGCTGGCGATCTCCGCGCTGTTGCTCGGCGCCGATCCACAGCTCGCGTTCTATGGCGGACTCTCCGGCGTGGCCGTCGGCCTGGTCGTGCTGCTCGCGCTCGTCCAGCTCCGCCGCGACCGCGTCGCGCCGCGCTGGCTCTGGCCCGCCGTGCTCGCCCTCGTCGCCGGCAAGATCGTGCTCGAGGCGTTCACCAACACGCCGCTCGTCTCCGACTTCGCCGCCGACATCAAGGTCTCGTCGCTCGCCCACCTCGGCGGCGCCGCCTGCGCCCTCCTCGCGTGGCCGCGCGCCGCGCGGGAGACGCTCCCCCGCTAGGCGGCGACCGCAACCGTGCCCGGGCGCACCGCGCGGGCGACCCTCAGATCGCCGGCATCACGTTGCCGCCGCACACCGGCACGTAGGCGCCGGTGATGAAGCTCGCGAGGTCCGACGCCAGAAACGCCACCACGTTGGCGATCTCCTGGTCCGTGCCGCGCCGCCGCAACGGCACACCACGATCGTACTCGCCCCGCACCTCGGTGCCCGCCGCACGGTCGCGATCGCTCACCGTCCAGCCGGGCGCGACCTGGTTCACCGTCACCTGGTGCTCGCCCACCTCCTTCGCGAGCACGCGCAGCACGCCGTCCATCCCGCGCTTGCCGCCGACGTAGGCCGACTGCGTGGGGAGCAGCTGCATCGCGCACTCCGTATTGATCGCTATGACACGCCCCCAGCGCCGCCCGATCATCGCCGGCACGAACGCCTGCGCCATGTGCACGTTGTGCAGCACGCACGAGCGGAACTGGCTCTCGTAGTCCGCCGTCGGCTGCTCGAGCACCGGCTTCCATGGATACTGGATCACCGCGTTGTTCACGACGATGTCGGGATCGCCATGCCACGCCCGCACCGCTGCGCGCAGCGCCGCGATCGACTCGGCCGAGGTCACATCCACGCGGAACGCCTGCGCGCGCCGCCCGCCTGCGGCGAGCTCCGCCGCGAGCGCCCCGGCCTTCGCCGGGTTGTTGAGATACGTGAGCGCCACATCCGCGCCCGCCTGCGCCAACGTGCGCGCGATCACACGCCCGAGTTCGCCGCTGGCCCCGGTGACCACCGCCAGCCGGCCGGAGAGATCGATGGAAAGCATGCGGGTGAGGAAGCGCGGCGCGCCGACCTCACGCAACGCCGGACCGCACCGCGGTCACTTCCCCGCGGGCTTCGCACCCGGGAAGCGGAACTCCACCTTCGGCTCGTCCGCCGGCGTCTCCTCGTCGTCGGCCTCCTCGGCCGGCAAGGTCGCCGGCTCGTTCGGATCCACCGGGATCGCCAACTCGGGCTCGGGTTCCTGCGGCACCATCTCGGCGGGCAGGGGCGACGCCTTGTCGAAGTGCTCCGCGATCAGTCGCCGTGCGATCGCGTCGCGCTGCCGACCGTAGATGCCCTTGCTGCCCATCACCACGGCGATCACGCGCTTGCCATCGCGGAACACGGTGGCCGAGAGCGCGTAGCCGCCCCGCGCGAGATAGCCGGTCTTCAACCCGTCGCAGCCCGGCACCGTGCCGAGCAGCTTGTTGTGGTTGTCCATCACCAGCAGGGGCTCCTGCCGGAACGTGCGCTTCTTGGTGGCCGTGAACTTCAGCGCCAGCGCATGCCGCACCACCTCGCGCGAAAGGGTCGCGATGTCGCGCGGCGTGGAGGTGTCGGCCTGCTGGCCCTTCGACGCGAGACCGTGCGGGGTGGTGAACTTCGTCTGCCGCATCCCGAGCTGCGCCGCCCGAGCGTTCATCGCCGTCACGAACGCCTCGCGCGTGCCGCCGACGTGGTTCGCGCAGGCGAGCGCGGCGTCGTTGGCCGACTGCACCATCATCGCGTACAACATGTCCTCGAACGAAAATACCTCGCCCTCCTTCAGGAACACCTGCGAACCGCCCATCCGCGCCTCCTCGGCGGTCACGGTGAGCTGGTCGCCCAGACGCGCCTTGCCGCCCTCGATCGCCTCCACGCACAGGAGCAGGTTCATGAGCTTCGTCACGCTGGCCGGATACGCGGCCACGTCGGCACCGTCCTCGAAGAGGACCTTGCCGTCGGCCGCGTCGACCACGATCACGCCGGTGTAGTCGCGGTCGGCGGGCGCCGCGGATCTGGTCTTCGGGGCCGCGGCCGCGCCGGCGGCGGGGAACGCCAGCACCAGCGCCAGCGCGAGGGAAAGGCGGAGAAGGAGGGACATCGCGCCGAGCGTCCCCGCGGTGCCCGCCACGGCAAACGCATTTTGGCCCTGTCCGCAACATGCCCGCCGCCGCGCGCACCCGGCTCGACGGCCGCCCCCCCCGTAGGTCCGCTCCCCGACCGGACACCCAAGACTCGCGCCGTCCCTTGCGGCTCCTGGCGCTCGCGACCAGTCGGGGACTGGTCCTACCGGGGACCGCCCGCCACAAGCGCCCGCAGCCCGGCCTCGTCGAGCACCGGCACACCGAGCGCGCGGGCCTTCTCGAGCTTCGAGCCGGCCTCCTCGCCGGCGACCAAGTAGTGGGTCTTCTTGGATACGCTGCCGCTTACCTTGCCGCCCGCGGCCTCGATGAGCGCAGTCG
>JAEZSJ010000250.1 GCA_023443985.1 Verrucomicrobiota bacterium
CGTCTACAGCGATGCCGGCGCGGCCAACGCCGGGCTCGACCTCGAGATGCCCTCGGCGCTCTGGTTCGGCGAGCCCCTGGCCGCCGCGGTGCGCGACGGGCGGGTCGCCGAGGAGGTGATCAACGACAAGATCCGCCGGCACCTGCGGGTCCGCCTCGAGGCCGGTCTGTTCGATCGGCCGCCGCCCGTCCCGGACGAAGCGGTGGTGCGCAGCGAACCGCATCGCGCCCTCGCCCAGGAGATCGCCACGAAGGGCATCGTGCTGCTCAAGAACGACGGCCTGCTTCCGCTTGCGCCGGAATCGCTGCGGCGGGTGGCGTTGATCGGTCCCGCCATGAACCACGCTCGCACCGGTGGCGGCGGCAGTTCGCTGGTACTTCCTTGGCGGGTGGTGACTCCGCTCAAGGCCATCACCGGCCTGCTCGGCGGGGCCGTGGAAGTGTGCTTCGAGGAAGGTGTATCCATGGATCTTTACCAGCCCGCCCCCATCCCCGCCGGGTGCTTCCGCACGCCCGTGGGCGCCCCGGGGCTGCAGGCCGAGTACTTCGACAATACCGAGTGCGCGGGCGCCCCCGTCCTGACCGTCGTCGAGCCGAACGTGTTTCTGGAGCTGATCGGCGGCACGCCCGACCCGCGGCTCAACAAGGACCGGTTCTCCATCCGCTGGACCGGGACCTTCACGCCGCCGGCAACCCAGGACTACGAACTCGCGCTCTGCAGCGACGACGGTTCCCGGCTCTGGCTCGATGGCGAGCTCGTGATCGACCACTGGGGCGCGCACAGCCTCGCCACCCGCACGCGCACCGTGCGCCTCGAGGCGGGCCGAAGCCACGACATCCGCGTCGAGTTCTGCGAGCTCGGCGGCGATGCGACGATGATCCTGGGTTGGCGACCGCCGGGTGAGCCCTGGACGCCTCCGTCGATCGACGCAGCGGTTGCGACAGCGCGGGCGGCCGATGTCGCCATCGTCGCCGTCGGGCAGTCCGCCAGCACGGAAGGCGAAGGCTGCGATGTCGCCGATTTCCTGATGCCCGCCGGCCAGGACGAGCTCGTGCGCGCCGTGGCGGCGGCGAATCCCAACACCGTGGTGGTCGTCTACGGAGGCGTTCCGCAGCTGTTGGAGAACTGGATCGGCGACGTCCGCGCGGTGTTCGCCGCCTTCTACCCCGGCCAGGAGGGTGGCGGCGCGCTCGCGGACCTCCTGTTCGGCCGCGCGGCCCCCTCCGCCAAGCTGCCGTTCTCCTACATCCAGCGCCGGAGCGAGTCACCCTCCTTCGGGGACTATCGCGCCCCCAGCCTCAAGGTCCGCTACGACGAGGGAGTGTTTGTCGGCTACCGGTACCTCGATCAGCACGCGGTCGAGCCGCTCTTCCCGTTCGGCCACGGCCTGACCTACACCACCTTCGCGTACTCCGACCTGCGGATCTCCGCGGCCCCCGGCGGCTGCGTTGCCGCGCTCACGCTCACCAACACCGGCCCCCGTGCCGGCGAGGAGGTGGTGCAGCTCTACCTCGCACCGCCCGCCGGCGGACCGGTGGCTCGCCCGCCGCAGGAGCTGAAGGCATTCGCAAAGGTCGCCCTCGCGCCCGGCGAGAACCGCCGGATCGAACTCCGCCTCGGGCCGCGCGCCTTCCAGTACTTCGACTCCGCCACCCGCGTCTGGACCACCGCGGCCGGGGAATACGAGGTCCGCATCGGGGCTTCGTCGCGGGACATCCGCCTGCGCGGCGGCATCGTCCGCGAATAGGGGGAATTTCGGATACAACAAAGCCCCGCCGTGGCGGGGCTTTTCGTCCGGAGGACCGGAACGTTCGGAGCCTCAGCGACGCGCGCGGCGGCGCCAGACCACCAGGGCCAGCGTGGCCACCCCGAGGAGCGCCGCGTAGGTCGAGGGCTCCGGGATCGCCGCACTCACCGCCAGCGAACTGAGCCAGACGCTGTGGTTGCTCGAGGCGCCGGTTAGCGCAAACGAGAGGTCCGTCAACGGCGTCGAACCGCTCGAGAGCGTCACCCACCCCGTGGTCGCCGCCGTGCTGAACTCGCCCTCGTTCGTCGCGATCGAGGAGAGGCGCAGGAGACCGCCGTCGAAGCTGTAGGTCGGCGCCACCGTCGCCGCGCCGATGACCGAGAGCGGGCCCGACGTCGATCCGACCGTGAGCGTGTCGCGCCGGTCGTCGATGTCGCCGATCGTGAGGGAGACCAGCGTGACCGCCTGGTTGAAGCGGATGTTGAGCGTCGCACCGCTCGAGGCGCTGCCTCCGAGCACGCCGAACGCGAAGACGCCGGATTCCGTCACGCGCGGCGCGAAGCCGCCGTAGATCGCACTCCCGTCCTGCCAGCTCACGCCGGAGTCGAGGGCCACCGACACCGTCGCGCTCAGGCCGGAGCCCAAGTCGTAGGTCAGGGTGTTGATCGCGGCACCGGCCGAACCGCTTCCCGACAGGGAGTTGTAGCTGCCGCTGGAGGCCCCGAGCGACCAGGAGCCGGAATCCGCCCAATCCAGGGTGCTTTGGCCGAAGGCGGCTCCCGTGGTGAGGAGCGCCGCAAGTGTCAGGAGATGCCGTGGGTGCATGGCCGCAGCGAGACCCCGACGTATCCTCGGGTCAATTCCAGCATCGTACCGCCGCGCAATTTCCCAACATCCCCGATCCTCCGCTAGGGGAAACCCTTACGATTGCCGCGCGACTTCCCGGATTTTTCCTCCTACGGTCGCTCGTCAACGAGCCGAAGAACGCGGGAGAAGCGGGCACAAAGCGTTCCGCGATCCTGTCGATACACTCACCCGACACCCGGCCCGCCCGGTTTCCGCCACCTGACTCCACTCCTCCCATGAACAGATCCGTTTGGGGTTCGCTCCTGTCTCTCTCCATTGCCGCCAGTATCCTGGTGGTCTCCTCCGTCGGAATCCGTGGCGACCGCGCTCCGGTCGCGCGCCTCGCCGCAGCCGAGCTCGCGCCCCGCGTTGCCAACCACCCTCCGGCCTTGGCTCCGAGAACGGAGGCTGCGCGCTCCGCCGACAGAACGGCCCAGTCGATCGCCGACGGCCCGGTCGAGGTGCGGCAGCTCGCGCGTTCGGGCGTGGCCGAGGTTCTCCCCGGCGCCGGCGAGGTCCGCGACTGGCGGGAGTTTCTCCCCGCCACACTCACCGTGGAGGCGGTTCCCGGCCTGCCGCTCGAGTTCGCCGCCGTGTCCGTCTCCCACGATGGCCGGCGCACGACTTGGATCGGCGAGA
>JAEZSJ010000260.1 GCA_023443985.1 Verrucomicrobiota bacterium
CTGTTGGCCACCGTGCCGGTGAAACAGAGCGCGGCGCGGCGCATCATGCCGCTCATGCGCTTCGACCACATCGGCGGCCTCGACATGGCGTGGCGGGCGCTGGGCAGCGGGCATGTGCTCGTCGAACCGCCCGCCGAGCTGACGCCGGAGAACGTCGCCGCCGCCGTGGCGGCGCATCGGGTCGAGGTGATGCCGGCGACTCCGAGTTTCCTGAATCTGCTGCTGACCGCGGAGGCGCACCGGCGCCACGCGCTCGGTTCGCTGGCGATCGTGCCGTACGGCGCGGAGCCAATGCCGGTGGGGCTGCTCGCGCGGCTGCGCTCGGCGCTGCCGAAGGTCGAGTTCGTCCAGCGGTTCGGCACGAGCGAGACCGGCGCGGTGCCGGTCGCGGAGTGCGGCGCCGGCCTGGTGCTCGGCGACGACGCCGCGGGCTTCCAGTGGAAGATCGTGGACGACGAGCTGTGGGTGCGCAGCCCGGCCCAAGCGCTCGGTTATCTCGCCGGCGCGGCCGGCGGGTTGGGCCGCGACGGCTGGTTCCGCACCGGCGATCTGGCGGAGCGTCTGCCCGACGGTTCGCTGCGGGTGCTCGGGCGCCGCGAGGAGCTGATCAACGTGGGCGGCGAGAAGGTGCTGCCGGCCGAGGTGGAGAGCGTGCTGCACGCGCATCCGCAGGTGGCCGACTGCCGCGTGTATCCGGAGCGCAATGCGCTGCTCGGGCAGGTGGTTGCCGCCGAGGTCGTCTGGCGCGGTGCCGAGACCGACGCCCTCGCCGTCAAACGCGCCCTGCACACCCATGCCGGTCGGCGCCTCCCGCGGCACAAGCTGCCGGCGGTCGTCCGGCTCGTCCCGGCCACCTCCGCGACCACGAACCTCAAGAAGGACCGCTCGGCGCCCCCGGCATGAAGCAGCTCGTCATCATCGGCGCCGGCGGCTTCGGCCGCGAAGTGCTCGACTGGGCCCGCCAGGCGGAGGCCCACGGCCGCGACTGGCTCGTGAAAGGTTTCCTCGACGACAACCCGCACGCGCTCGACGGCCGCGCCGTCGATGCGCCGCTGCTCGGCGGGGTGGCCACGCACCAGCCGGGCCCGGACGAGGTGTTCGTGTGCGCGCTCGGCAATGTGGCCGCGAAGCGCCGCTGCGTGACCGTGCTGCGCGAGCGCGGCGCGGCCTTCATCCGCGTGGTCCACCGGACCGCGGTCGTGTCGCCGCGGGCGGAGCTCGGCGAGGGTGTGATCCTTTGTCCCGGAACGATCGTGACGGCCGGCGCGCGGCTCGGGAAGTTTGTCGCCGTGAACCTGAACTCGACGGTGGCCCACGACGCCGTGGTGGGCGACTGGTGCCAGCTCCACTGCCACGTGGACATCACCGGCGGCGTGGTGCTCGGCGCGGGCGTGCTCGTGGGCAGCCACGCCTCGATCCAGCCGGGGGTGCGGGTGGGCGAGGGCGCGGTGGTCGGCGTGGGCGCGATCGTGACCCGCGACGTGCCGGCCGGGACGACGGTCTACGGGCCGCCGGCGCGAATCCTGGCGGCCGGAAACGGGGAGGGCGGAACCCATGGCTGAAACGACGACGAAACGGTGGTGGCTGCGCTGGTCGCTGCTGGTGCCAGCAGGCGTGTTGCTCGCCGCGGCGGCGCTGCAGAGCCTGGCCGTCTTCCACGAGACCCCGCGGCCCCGCGGCGCCCATCTCGAAGCCCATGTGCCGGCCAGCGTGCGCGGCTGGCGCGTGCGGAACCTGCCGCTCGGGCTGAACGAATCGGTGCGCGACGCCGTGGTGAAGACGCTGAACTACGACGAGGTTGTGTTTCGTGAATACGCGCGGCCCACGGTCGCGTTCGGCGTGTACGTGGCCTACTGGGGCGCGGGCAAGATGCCGACGCGCCTCGTCGCCTCGCACACCCCGGACCGGTGCTGGACGGAGAACGGCTGGACCTGCCGCGACATGCGGTTCCGCGAGAAGTTGATGGTGGCGACCGATCCGCTGCAGCCCGCCGAGTGGCGGCTGTTCCAGCCGCCCGGCAACGGCCCGGTCGTGCATGTGCTCTATTGGCACCTGGTCGACGGCAAGGTGCTCGACCAGGGCGGGCGCTTCAACGCGGTGCCGCACCCGCTGCACTGGTGGAAGGACGCGGTGCAGCAGGCGCTGCGCGGCAGCCGCGAGCAGTATTTCATCCGCATCACCTCGACGGTGCCCTTCGACCGGATCTGGAACGACCCCGGCTTCATCGAGGTGATGCGGGGTCTGCAACAGCTCGGGCTGGCGGCCACGCCGTCCCCGGCGACCACCGCCGCCGCGCCATGAACGCCTCGTGCCCAGATTGTCGGCCCCGGTTCGCGGCGGAAGCCCGGCGCACACGGGGATTGTGTCCGCGTGGCGGATCGGTCATGACCGAGCCCGATCTGCAGCGAGTCGTGCACCTCGTACGCCGCGTCCCCGGACGCGCCTAGACTGCGGTTCCCCACACCATGGCAGTCCCACTTCCGAACACCGGTCCCGCCGGCGCCGCGGCGCTGGCGCGAGCGCGGGCGCGCAACGGTTTCCGGCGCGTGCTGGCCTGGGTCGACGCCCGCATCGGCCGGATCGGCGCGGTGCGGTTCTGCGCGCTGCTGGCGGTGTACACGCTCGAGCTGGCGACGGCGTTCTGGCTGGCCTATGAGCTGCGGTGGGACTTCACGGTGCCGCCGGATTTCCAGGTGCAGCGCCTGCAGCTCCTCGCCGCGGTGGTGCTGTGCAAGGTGCTTCTGCTGCACTCGTTCGGGCAGTTCCGCTCGATGCTGAGCTATTTCGGCCTGGCGGACTTCAGCGCCGTGGTGCTCGCGATGAGCGCGGCGTCGCTGATGATGCTCGGCCTCTGGGTCGTGGCCGCGCCGGGGGCGTCGCCGCCGCGCGGCGTGATCCTGATGGATTTCGTATTGAGCATCTCGTTGCTCTCGGCGTTCCGGCTGTTCCTGCGCGTGGCGCGCACCTGGGTCGCGGCCGGGGCCATCCGCCCCGGGCTGGCGGAGCGCCGGATCGCGATCGTCGGCGCGGGGGATGTGGGCGAGGCCTTTGCGAAGGAGTTGTTGTCCCGGCAGGGCAGCGGCCTGCGCCCGGTGCTGTTTCTCGACGACGATGTCGCCAAGATCGGGCGCAGCATCCACGGCCTGCCGGTGCACGGGCCGCTCCCGAAACTGCTCGAAATCGCGGCGGAGCTGCAGCTCCACGAGCTCGTGGTCGCCATGCCTTCCGCGGGCCCGAAGTTGGTCCGCGAGATCGTCGAGCTCGGCCGCCGGATCGGCGCCACCACGCAGATCGTGCCGTCGGCGGTGCAACTGGCCAGCGGCCAGGTGCGCGTCGACCGTACCCGGCCGGTGGCGATCGAGGACCTGCTCGGGCGCGACCCGGTGCCGTTGGATGGCGAGGGCATCGGGCGGCTGTTGCGCGACCAGGTCGTGCTCGTGACCGGCGCCGGCGGGAGCATCGGCAGCGAGCTGTGCCGGCAGATCCTGGAGAGGGAGCCGAAGCAGTTGCTGATGATCGAGCAGACGGAGATCGCGTTGTTCGAGATCGAGAACGAGCTGCTCGCGACGCCCGCGGGCCGGCGCATCCAGCCGTTGATCGCGGACATCACCGACGGCCACGCGATGCGCGCGATCTTTGCGAAATTCCGGCCCACGATCGTATTCCACGCCGCGGCGCACAAGCATGTGCCGCTGATGGAGCGCCAGCCCTGCGAGGCCATCAAGAACAACACCTTCGGCACCGCGCAGCTCGCGCGACTGGCGAGCGAGCACGAGGTCGAGCGTTTCGTGCTCATCTCCACCGACAAGGCGATCAACCCAACCAGCGTGATGGGCTGCAGCAAGCGGCTCGCCGAGAAGGCGCTGCAGGCCCGGCAGCGCGCGCCCGGCAACCAGACGCGTTTCCTCGCGGTGCGGTTCGGCAACGTGCTCGGGTCGAGCGGCAGCGTGATCCCGACCTTCCGGCGGCAGATCGCCCAGGGCGGCCCGGTGACGGTCACGCACCGGGAGATGACGCGCTATTTCATGACGATCCCCGAGGCCGTGGGGCTCGTGCTGCAGACCGCCACGCTCGGCGCCGGCGGCGAGATCTTCATCCTCGATATGGGCAAACCGGTGAAGATCGTCGACATGGCGCGGCAGATGATCGAGCTGAGCGGCTTCCGGCCCGACATCGACATCGAGGTGCGGATCACCGGCCTGCGGCCGGGCGAGAAACTCTACGAGGAGTTGCGCCACACCGAGGAGACCCACGAGCCCACCGAGCACCCGCGCGTGTACCGGCTCAAGGCGGCCCCGGACGCGGTCGCCGAGGCCGACGACGGCTGGGTTACGGCCCTGCGGGCGGTGGCCGACAGCGGCGACGCGGCGCAGATCAAGACGGCGATGAAGCGCCTCGTGCCGGAGTACACGCCGTACACGGAGTAGGGCGGCGCGCCCGGCGGACGGGGTGCGCGACCGGCGCGGAAACGGTGGACGAAAAAACGTCGCAGGGAAAGCGGCGGGGCCGGGCTTTTGCCCTTTGGTCGCGGCGGCGCAAACCGATTGAATCGCGGGACGTTCCCGTTTTCGTTTGGCGCGACCGCCGCGCCGTTCCCCCACTGATGAGCGCCTGTTTCCTTCGCTGGTTGCCCCTTGTCGCCGCCCTCGGGCTGGCGGCGGCCGCGCATTCCGCCGGCGGCGCCGAGGCCGCGCCGGTCGGGTTGGCCGGAACCCGCGGCGATCCGGCGGTGCTCCACGGCAGCCTGCCCAGCGGCCTCCGCTACGCGTTCCGGCCGCAGCCCGTCCCGCCCGGCCGCGTCTCGCTGTGCCTGTACGTGCAGGTCGGCAGCGGTCACGAGACGAACGCGCAGCTCGGCTATGCGCATTTCGTCGAGCACCTGGCGTTCGCCGGCACGCGCGATTTCCCCGGCGACACCGCCATCCGCACGCTGCAGCGGTACGGCCTGTCCTTCGGCTCGGAGATCAACGCCGCGACCGGCCGCAGCTACACCACCTACGAGATCCGCAACCTGCCGGTCTCCGACCCGGCCGCGCTCGCCACGGCCTTCAAGGTGCTCCGCAACTTCGCCGACGGACTGCTTTTCGAGCCCGGCGCGGTCGAGCGCGAGCGGGGCGTGATCCTTTCGGAGCGCAACGTCCGAGCGGGGCGCATCGCCTACTGGTGGGGACGCGAGCTCGAGTTTCTCGCGCCGCAGTCGGACCAGCTCAGCGACAACGAATTCGGCGCGGTCTTCAGCGGCACCGCGTTGGGCCGCGCGCAGATCGGCACCCCGCGTTCCCTCCGGCGCGCGACTCCCGAAAGCCTGCGCGCCTTCCACTCCGCCTGGTACCGGCCGGAACGCATGGTCGTGACCGCGGCGGGCGAGCTCGAGCCCGGGCGGCTCGCCGAGCTCGTGCACGCGAACTTCGGCTCCCTCGAGGCGCGCACCGCCTCCGGCCCCGACGAGCCGCGCGTGGTCGTCCCGACGCGGCGTCGCCCCCACATGACGGTCTTCACCGAAGCCGACTCGCCCACCGTGGTCGTCAC
>JAEZSJ010000304.1 GCA_023443985.1 Verrucomicrobiota bacterium
TCCGACCACTCGCCTCTAGCCTCTCCCCCCCTCGCCTTCTCCCCCATGAACCTCCTCGTCACCGGCGGCTGCGGCTTCATCGGCAGCAACTTCATCCGCCAGCGCCTGACCGAAACCCTCTCGCCGCTCGCCTCCGGCCTCTCGCCCCTCCAGCGCCTGGTGAACCTCGACAAGCTCACCTACGCGGGCAACCCGGCCAACCTCGCCGCCCTCGCGAGCGACCCGCGCTACGTCTTCGCGCAGGTCGACATCGCCGACGAGGCGCTCATCCACCACCTGCTCGCCGCCTACCAGATCGACGCGATCGTCAACTTCGCCGCCGAGTCGCACGTCGACCGCTCGATCGACTCCCCCGAGCCCTTCGTCCAGACCAACGTCGTCGGCACCCTCCGCCTGCTCAACGCCGCACGCCGCCACTGGTCGAAGCTCTCCGAGCCGAAGAAGGCCGCGTTCCGTTTCCTCCACGTCTCGACCGACGAAGTCTACGGCACGCTCTCCGCCGAGGATCCGGCGTTCACCGAGGAAACGCCCTTCGCGCCCAACTCGCCCTACGCCGCCTCGAAGGCCGCCAGCGCCCACCTCGTCCGCTCCTACCAGCACACCTTCGGCCTGCCGACGCTCACCACGAACTGCTCCAACAACTACGGGCCGTTCCACTTCCCGGAGAAACTCATCCCGCTGGTCATCCTCAACGCCCTCGACGACAAGCCGCTCCCCGTCTACGGCGACGGCCAGCAGATCCGCGACTGGCTCTACGTCGAGGACCACGCCGCCGCCATCTGGCAGGTCCTCCAGCGCGGCCGCACCGGCGAGACCTACAACATCGGCGGCCTCAACGAGCGTCCCAACCTCGAGGTCGTCCGCACCATCTGCGCTCTGCTCGACCAGAAATCTCCCCGCCAGGATGGCCGGAGCTACGCGAAACAGATCACCTTCGTCGCCGATCGTCCAGGACACGATCGCCGTTACGCCATCGACTGCACGAAGCTCCAGCAGGAACTCGGCTGGAAACCCCGCGAGTCCTTCGAGACCGGCCTAGCCAAGACCGTCGACTGGTATTTGACCCATCGCGACTGGTGCGAGGAGATCACCTCCACGCGCTACGCGCGCCAGCGCCTGGGAGCCGCTGAGGAAGGCGAGAGGCTGAAGGCGAAAGGCTAGAGGATCAGGACAATGAGCCACGGTGGATTTAAGAGCCTGCTTGTCTGGCAAAAGGCCCAGGACCTCGCCGTTGCCATCTACCGAGCTTCCCAAGAAGGCCCATTGTCCCGCGACTACGGTTTGCGCGACCAGATGCGCCGCGCAGCCGTCAGTGCTGCGAGCAACATCGCCGAAGGCGACGAGCGCGACACGGATAAGGATGCCGTCCGTTTTCTGTTCATCGCCAAGGGCTCCGTCGCCGAACTACGCTCACAGTTGGATCTTGCCGTCAGAATTGATTCTCTGGATGCGGGCACCGGCTCCGCCCTCGAAGCCCAAGCCGAAGAAGTCGCCAAGATGCTCCGCGGCCTCATAAAGGCCCGCACCGCCCCGCCGCCTCTCTAGCCTTCAGCCCCTTACCTCTCGCCTTACGCCCATGTCCACCCCTCTCGCCTCAAGCCCCTCGCCTCTCGCCTCCCCGCCACCCAAGACAATACCGCGGCGCGGGATTGTCTTGGCCGGCGGGTCCGGCACCCGCCTCTTCCCCCTGACCATCGCCGTGAGCAAGCAGCTCATGCCGGTCTACGACAAGCCGATGGTCTACTACCCGCTGTCGGTGCTGATGCTCGCCGGTATCCGCGACATCCTGCTCATCTCCACCCCGCAGGACCTGCCGCTCTTCCGCCGTCTCTTCGGCGACGGCTCGCAGTTCGGCCTCCGCCTTGAATACGCCGAACAGCCGCGCCCCGAAGGTCTCGCCCAGGCCTTCCACATCGGCGCGCAGTTCGTCGGCGACGCACCCGCCGCGCTCGTGCTCGGCGACAATCTCTTCTACGGCCACGACCTCGCCGACTGCCTGCAGGCCGCCAATGCCCGCACCACCGGCGCCACCATCTTCGGCTACCACGTCGCCGAGCCGCAGGCCTACGGCGTTGTCGAGTTCGACCAGGAGGGCTGCGCCATCTCGCTCGAGGAGAAGCCGAAGCAACCGAAGTCCAACTACGCCGTTCCCGGCCTCTACTTCTACGACAACAAGGTCGTCGCCCTCGCCCGCGACCTGAAACCCTCCGCGCGCGGCGAACTCGAGATCACCGACCTCAACCGCCTCTATCTCGAGGCCGGCACGCTCCACGTCGAGATCCTCGGCCGCGGCACCGCCTGGCTCGACACCGGCACGCATGCCTCGCTGCTCGACGCCGGCGACTTCGTCCGCGTCATCGAAGACCGTCAGGGGCTCAAGATCGCCTGTCTCGAGGAGATCGCCTTCCGTCAGGGCTGGATCGACCGCGCCGGTCTCGAGCGCCAGATCGCCGCCCTCGGCAAGTCCTCCTACGGTGCCTACCTCAAGCGCCTCCTCGCAGCCCCCGACAGCCGACCGGCCTGAGCCCCCGCCCCCCCGCCCCCAAGCCCCAGGCCCCACCACCTCCGCGTCCGCACCCAAAGACGCAAGTCCGTGTTCCGACCGTAACACGTTATTGCGTCCTCCTGCCGCCAGCGCCCAGAGGGAGCCTCCGTCCAAGGACGCAGAATCCTGTTCCGGCCGTAACACGGTTTTGCGTCCCCGTTGTCCCGCGCAGAAACGTGCTTGGCCCGCACCGACCCGCCACCTCCGGGCTCGCCCTGCGTGGGCCGGTCACGTTTTCTCGTCCCGCACTCCGTCACCGCGTGAAGGTTTCGTTCATCATCCCGCTCTACAACCGCCTCGATCTCACGCGGCCGTGCCTCGAGTCGTTGCAACGGACCATTCCGCGCGGACTCGACCACGAAATCCTCCTCGTCGACGACGGCAGCACCGATGGCACCCGCGAATGGATCGCCACGCTCGGCGCGCCGTTCCGCGTGCTCCTCAACGAGCGCAACCTCGGCTACTCGGGCTCGAACAACCGCGGTGCGCTCGCCGCCACCGGCGACATCCTCGCCCTCCTCAACAGCGACCTGATCCTCACCCGCCGCTGGCTCCAGCCGATGCTGCGCCTCGTGCGGCGCCCGCGGGTGGGCATCGTCGGAAACATCCAGATACGCGCCGCCGACGGCGGGCTCGACCACGTCGGCATCCGCTTCACCGAAAAGTGCAAACCGGCCCACGACGACCGCCGTCGCTGGCTGCTCGCGCCCTGGCGCAGCCGCCGTGTCCCCGCCATCACCGCCGCCTGCCTGCTCGTCGGTCGCGAATTGTTTCTTCGGCTCCGCGGTTTCGACGAGCTGTTCCGCAACGGCTGCGAGGACATCGACCTTTGCTTCCGCGCCCGCGCCCGCGGCTACTCCGTGCGTGTCGCGCTGCACAGCCGCATCCGGCACCATGTCAGCGCCTCCCGCGGCGAGAATCCCAAGAACGAGTTCAACTCCCGCCGCCTCACGATCCGCTGGCGCGACGAACTCATGCGACTGAGCGCGCACCACAGCAGCCGGATCTACCTCCAGCGCCAGCTCGACGCCCCGCGGGAGGCCGACCCCGACACCGTGTGGGCCTGCCTGTTCCATCTCGCCGGCCTGCGCTCCCGCCCCGAAGCCCGTTTTGTCGGCGCCTGCGCCGAGGAGCTCCTCGCGATCGAGGAGACGCGCTGGGAGCAACTCCTGGGGCCGGCCGAGCCCGACCATTTCGTCTCCTCGATTCCGGCCGCACCTTGAGCGGGGGCCCGGCGGGGCGTGGCCGCCGGTTTTCTCTGGCCGCTCCCCCGCCCGCCGCTACGGTGCGCCGCATGAAGGTGATCGTCCTCTGCAGCGGTGGCATGGACTCCGTCGCCGCGCTCCACTGGGCCGCGCGCCACCACACCGTCGCCGGCGTGGTGAGCTTCGACTACGGCTCGAAGCACAACGCCCGCGAGCTGTCCTTCGCCGCCGAGCACGCCCGTCTCGTCGGCGCACCCCACACGATCATCCCACTCGACTTCATCGCGCAGCATTTCACCTCCGACCTGCTCAAGACCGGCGGTTCCGTTCCAGAAGGCCACTACGAGGACCGGACGATGCGGCAGACCGTCGTCCCCTTCCGCAACGGCATCATGCTCGCCGCCGCCGGCGGCCTCGCCGAGAGCCTCGGCGCCGAGG
>JAEZSJ010000351.1 GCA_023443985.1 Verrucomicrobiota bacterium
GCCCCCGCCTGTGCCGGACGAGACCGCACTCGACTACCGCCCGACCAGCAGCCTCGCCGCGCTGCTCCGCCGCGCCGTGCCCGCGAAACAACTCCTCCCCACCTGCCTCGCCGAATGGCGCCGCACCGCGCGCCCCGGCGACAGCGCCCGCGCCGACGCCGCACTCGCCGGCCACGCGGATCCAGTCTCCAGTTACAATGCCGTCGTCGCCGCCCTCCGCCGCCGCAACGGCCCACCCGGATCGACACGCTGACCGAGTCCCCGCCCGGTTCCGCCCCCCCATCCGACCGCTTCATTCGTTCTGCGTTCTGCATTCATCATTCTGCGCCCACTATGCACCCCGCCCTCGAACAACTCACCGCCACCCTCGCCGCCGCTCGCGCCGAAGTCGCGAAGGTCGTCATCGGTCAGGACCGCGCCGTCGAGCTCGCGCTCGTCACGCTCCTCACCCGCCAGCACGCGCTGATCGAGGGCGTGCCGGGCGTCGCGAAGACGCTCCTCGTGCGCACGCTCGCCCGCGTGCTCGGCGCTTCGAGCGGCCGCGTGCAGTTCACCCCCGACCTGATGCCGTCCGACATCACCGGCACGAACGTCTTCAATCTCCAGCGCAACGAATTCCTCCTCGTGCGCGGTCCGGTCTTCACCGCGTTCCTCCTCGCCGACGAGATCAACCGCGCCCCCGCCAAAACGCAGGCCGCGCTCCTCCAGGCGATGCAGGAACGCCAGGTCTCGATCGACCGTGAGACGCACGCGCTCGACCCCGACTTCACCGTCTTCGCTACCCAGAATCCCGCCGACTCCGAGGGCACGTATCCGCTTCCCGAGGCCCAGAAGGACCGTTTCATGGTGAAGATCCAGATGGCGCCACCCGCACGCGACGAGGAGCTGCAACTCGCAAAACGCATGCTCGGGCGCGACACCCCCGAAGCCGCGCTCGCCGCCGGCGCCGTGCAACCGGTCTTGCCCTCCGGCCAACTCGCCGAGCTTCGCGCCGCGCTCGAGCAGCTCACGCTCCGCGACGAGATCACGACCTACGTCGTCGACATCGTCCGCGCCACGCGTTCGCACGAGAGCGTGCTCGTCGGCGCCGGCCCGCGCGCCACCCAGTGCCTGCTGCTCGGCGCCCGCGCCGCCGCCGCCCTCGCCGGCCGCGACTACGTCACCCCCGACGACGTGCGCGGCCTCGCCCCGGCCGTGCTCGGCCACCGTCTCGTGCTCCGCCCCGAGTTCGAGATCGAAGGCCTCACGATCGACGAGGTCCTCGCCCGCCTCCTCGAGCAGGTCGCCGTGCCGCGGTGACGCCGCGCCTCGCCTGCCGCGCCGCCCATTCCGCCCTCCGCCTGCCCCGGTGTCCTTCCTTCCCGCTCCACGTCTTCTCGGCCTGCTCGCGATCGTCGTCGTGTTGGCGATCGCCGCCGGACCGTGGCCGCAACTCGCGCCGCTCTGGATCCTCGCGCTGTTGCTCGTCGTACTCGCCGCGCTCGCCGATCTCGGATTGAGCCTGCGCCGCGCGGAGCCGCCCGCGGTTTCGATGCCGCCGATCGTCCGCATGGCGAAGGACCGTCCGGCGAAAATCCCGCTCACGTTCGCCCACGGCCTGCCGCAAACCCGGCGTGTCCGCGTCGGTCTCGGACTGCCCGCCGCCTTCGACGAGGAGCGACCGGACCTCCTGGTCGACCTGCCCGCCGGCGCGACGCACGCTCGCGCGGAATGGTCCTGCGTGCCGCGCCGCCGCGGGCGCTTCTCCGCGCTGCTCGCGTGCGTCGAGACGCGCTCGGTTTTCCAGCTCTGGCAACTGCGCCGCCGCACAGCGCTCACGGGCGAGCTTCGCGTCTACCCGAACCTCTTCAGCGAGCGCCGCGCGCTCGCCGCCGTGTTCCTCGACCGCGGGCAGGTCGGCGCGAAGCTCCAGCGTACTGTCGGGCGCGGACGCGAGTTCGAGAAACTCCGCGAGTACCAGCCCGGCGACGGCTTCGACGAGGTCCACTGGAAGGCCACCGCCAAGCGCGGCAAACCGATCACCAAAATCTTCCAGACCGAGCGCACGCAGGAGATCTACGTCGTGCTCGACGCCTCGCGACTCTCCGGCCGCGTGATCGAGCGCGACGGCGTCACGCAGACCGTGCTCGACCGCTACCTCGCCGCGGCGCTCGTGCTCCTGCTCGCGGCGCAGCGCCAAGGCGACCGTTTCGGCCTGCTCGTGTACGACGACCGCGTGCGCACGTTCCTCCGCGCGGGCAACGGCGCCGCGCACTACGGCGCGTGTCGCGAGGCGTTGCACACACTGCAACCGAGCGAGGCCACGCCCGACATGGCCGAGATCGTGCGCCATCTGCGCACCGCGCTCCGCCAGCGCGCGCTGCTGTTCTTCCTCACGGACCTCTCCGACCCCGTGCTCGCCGAGGATTTCGCGCGCCAGATCCCGCTGCTCGCGCGCCAACACCTCGTGCTCGTCAACCAGCTCCGCGCGCCCGAGGTGGCCCCGCTCTTCAGCCGGCCGGTCGCGAGCGCCGCCGAGATCGCGCGACACCTCGCCGGCCACGCTCGCTGGGCCGAAGCGCACGCGCTCGCGCAGACGCTGCGCCCCTGCGGCGCCGCCGCCCACCTGCTCGAGGACGAGCACCTCGCGGCCGAGCTCGTGAGCCAATACCTGCAGGTGAAACGCCGTCAGGCGCTCTGATCTTCTCCGATGATCGTCGATCTCGAACGTTTCGTGCACGAGGAGCGCCCCAAGTGGGAGCGGCTCGACACGCTGCTGCGCCTCCGCGCGAAGGACCCGTGGCGTCCGCTGCCGCTCGACGAGGCGCGCGAGCTCGAGCGCCTCTACCAGCGCGCCTCCGCCGATCTCGCGCGCCTCGCCACCTTCGCCTCCGAGCCCGAGGCGCGGCGCTACCTCGAGGGGCTCGTCGCCCGCGCCTACGCCGAGGTGCACGGCGCGGAGGCCGAAGTCCGCCACGTGCATCCGTGGCATTGGTTCGTGAGCACGTTTCCACGGACCTTCCGTCGGCGCTTCGGCGCGTTCCGTTTCGCAGCGGCGCTGCTGTTCATCGGATGCTTTTTCGGCGTGTTCGCCGTCGCGCTCGACCCCGCCGCCAAGTCGGTGCTCATGCCGTTCTCCCACCTCGAGGGCGATCCGCGCGAACGCGTCGCCGCCGAGGAGCGCGGCGAGAACCTCGATCGCTTGGGCCGCGAACGCGGCACGTTCGCCGGCTACCTGATGGTGCACAACACCCGCGTCACCCTGCTCGCGATGGCACTGGGGCTCTCCGCGGGCGTGGGCACATTGATGATCGTCTTCTCGAACGGCGTGATGCTCGGCGCGGTCGTGATCGACTACGTGCTGGCGGGCGAGAGCGTTTTCCTCGTCGGCTGGCTGCTGCCGCACGGGGTGATCGAGCTGCCGGCGGTGTTGATCGGCAGCCAGGCGGGTCTCGTGCTCGCGCGGGCGATGCTCGGCCGCGGCGAACGCCGGCGGCTCCGCGAGCGGCTGCGCGCCGCCGCGCCGGATGTCGTCACGCTCTCGCTCGGCGCGGGGCTGCTGCTGGTCTGGGCCGGATGCGTGGAGTCGTTCCTCTCGCAGTATCACGCGCCCATCGTGCCGTACTGGGCGAAGATCGCCTTCGGCTGCACCGAAGGCGCCGCGCTCTGGTGGTGGCTCGCGCGCTCCGGCCGGCGCGAGGAAACCTCCGCCGGGTCCCCGCCATGAACGCGCCCGCCTACCACGAGATCCGCCTGCGCACGCCCGAGGGCGTGTCGTTCTCCTTCCGGCTCGCGAGCCCGGTGCTCCGCCTGGCGGCGCTCGCCATCGACACCGCCTGCATCGCGGCGGCGTGGAGCACGCTCTCGGTGCTCTTCAACCTGCTCGGCCTCGTGAGCCGGGACTTCGCGCAGGCCGCGGCGATCGTCGGCTACTTCCTCTTCTCGGAGGGCTGCCGCATCGCGATGGAGTGGCGCTGGCGCGGCCAGACGATCGGCAAACGACTGCTCCACCTGCGCGTCGTCGACGAACGCGGCCTGCCGCTCACGTTCGCGCAGGTCACGCTGCGCAACCTGCTCCGCTTCATCGATGCGCTCCCCGTCGCGTATGCGGTCGGTGGGGTCGCCGCGCTCGCCAGTTCCCGCGGCCAGCGCCTCGGCGACCTCGCCGCCGGCACCCTCGTGATCTGGGAGCCGGCCGAGCCGCTGCCGGACCCGACCGCCCTCCGCGGCGAGAAGCACAACTCGCTCCGCCGCCACGCCGCCGTCGTCGCCCGCCTGCGCCAGACGATCTCGCCCGCCGAGGCGCGGCTCGCGTGGCAGGCGCTGGCGCGCCGCGACACGCTCGCGCCCGCGGCGCGCGTCGCCCTCTTCGGCGAACTCGCGGCGCAGTTCGGGGCGCGCACGTCGGTGCCCGAGGAGCTGCGCGAAGGCGTCTCCGACGAGCAGTTCGTCCGCAACGTGATCGACGTGCTCTACTTCGCCCGCGCGAAGGAGCCCGCCCCACGTTGACGGGCCCGGCGGCACCCGCCCGCCGGCCTCACCGCCGGCCCTCCTCCTTGTCCTCCGTCCAATCCTCCTGGAGATCCGGATACAGCTTCGCCATGCATTCCGGGCAGATGCCGTGCGAGAACGTCGCTTCCGAATGGGCGGACACGTAGGCCTCCACCTGGCGCCAGTAGCCGGCGTCGTCGCGCACCCGTTTGCAGCTCGCGCAGATCGGCACGATGCCGCGCAGCGTCTTGATCTGCGCAAGCGCCTCCTGCAGCTCGTCGACCTTCGCCGCCAGGCGGTCCTCGAGCTCGATGAACCGGCATCCCACATCGACCCGCGCGAGCAGCTCGAGCGGATCGAACGGCTTCGTGATGTAGTCGTCGGCCCCGGCATGCAGGGCGGTGGGCAGATCGCCCTTCTCGCAGCGGGTGGTGAGGAGCACGAGGTAGGGCGGCTGGTCCGAGGCTCGCGCGTGGACCCGCCGGCAGAGCTCCACCCCGTCCACGCCCGGCATCATCCAGTCGAGGATGGCCATGCGCGGCGCGTCCGGCCCCTGCAGGATCGCCCAGGCCTCGGTGCCGTCGGCCGCCTCGACCACTTCCCGACCGCTCCGGCGCAGCACGCTGGCGAGCACGGCGCGCGAGGTGGCGTCGTCGTCGGCGATCAGAATCCTGAAGGATGTGCGTTTCATGCTTCCATGGCCTCCTTGAGCCGGCGGAATTGCTCCTCGAGTGCGGGAAGGAGGCGGCGCAACGCCGCCGCGTCGCCGCCGCCGCGGGCCACCGTCTCCATGGACTGCGCGGCCTCGCGCAAGGCGTCGCCGCCGACGTTCCCCGCGGCGCCCGCGATGCGATGGGCCAGTCCGCCGGCGCGCTCGACCTCGCCGGCCGCGACGCTTTCGCCCAGCGCCGCGAACTGCTGCGGCATGTCCCCGAGGAACGTCTCCTTGATCATGTCGCGCAGGTGCTCGTCGTTCATCATGCGCGCGAGGAAACCCGCGCGGTCGTAGAC
>JAEZSJ010000409.1 GCA_023443985.1 Verrucomicrobiota bacterium
TGGCCCGACCCGGTCCCCTCCGCGGTAGGTCGTCGCTGCGAAATCCGGCCGGGCGATTCCCTTGTGGCCGGCGAAGGCCCACAGCGCGTGGAAACTGTACATCCAACCGCACACGAGACCGCAGACGAGCCCGATCTTCCGGCCGAGGGCCGGCTCCTGGTGCGCGACGAAGTTGAGGATGCCCGCCAGCTGGCAGGGGATGGCGACGAGCAAGACCGGGGCCGGGGCCTGGCGTATCTCCGCGATGGCTTCGGCAAAGCTCGTGGAGTGGTAGATGGATCCGGGCACGTCCGGCAACTGACCGGGGGTGGTGAGCAACCGGGGGCGGAACGCCCCGCCGGCGGGATCCCGGGCCAGGCAGACCACGGGAGTGCCGGTCGTGAGCGCATGCGCGACCAGCGCCCGCAGGATCCCGCCCGAGCTGGCGGCGGCGTCGTCCTGAAAGACCGGAGACCAGCCAAGGTGCACCGACTCCATCCAGCCGTCCCGCGCCGGCGGCGGGACCCGCTCCGTTTCCCCGGTGCGAGCCGCGCGCTGCCGGGCGAAATCGACCGTCAGGCTGGGGCAAACGGCGTCGCAGGGTTGCGGGCAGCCGGTGCAAGTCGCCTCTGCGATGACCTCGATTTCCTCGGCGCCGCGACCGCGCTGGAAGATTGGGCGGATGTTGGCGCGGGGACAGGCCGCCACGCAGGCGCCGCACGCGATGCACAGATCCTGCTCGACCACTAGGCGGATCAGCGGCTGATCTGGGGACGGAGGAAGCATCGTAGGTTGAGGCAGAAGAGTACCGCATTGGCCATCGCGTGGACACCAGACAGCCACCACACGACGTAGTGGATTTCGACGTTGCGGCCAGCGAGGAATATTGTGCCCCCCACAATGGCGGCTAGGCGTCCGGCGTCCAGGTAGAGCTTCCAGTGCTGTTTCCGGTGCACAATCAGATGGGTGATGGGTTGGGCGATCAGCTGCGTGACCACGGCTGGGACGAGGGCCAGCAGGAGGGCGCCGGCGCCCCGCCATTCCGGACCGAAGATGGGCACCACCAGCCGGGAGCCGGCGACGCACAGCAAGGCGACGGGCAGGCTGGCCAGCGCCAAGTGTCGGGCGGTGGTGATGTAGAGCCGGCGGAGGGCCGGGAGATCGGTCTTAGCTAGACGGGCGGCCTCAGACCAAAAACTCCGAGAAAGCGCGCTGGTAAGCACCTGCGACGGGGCTAGCGCCACGCGGTTCATCAAGGCATACCAACCGACCGGGGCGGCGCCATAGTATGAAGCCAGAAGAAATGGCACCGTCGAGAGGCTCGCGACATTAAGGATGGAGACTGCGGTGGAGACGGCCGATTCGGCCGCGAACTCCCGCAGTGCGTGCCGCAGCGCAGCTACGGATGGAGTGCGGAGCTCCAGGCAGAGTTCCCGGGCGTTGCGCCAAAGCGTTGGGAGTCCGGTCCAAGCCGAAAGGGTGGCGCTGGTTATCAATCCCCAAGGTCCGGCGTTTCCCAAACCACCGGCGATGTTCAGTGCGCTGCCGGCGATGCTCTGCTGAATCTGGGCCCGGCCCACGGCCGCCAAACTGTTTTCGCGGGTGAACCAACCGAGCATGATTTGCTGTATACCGGCCCCGAGGAGCGCAAGGGGAAGAAGGGAGCGGAACTCGGCTAGCCCTTGGAATTTCGCCGCGAACTCGGCGCCGCCCACACAGGGCACCCATAGCACTAGGCTGGTCGTACTGATCGCGGCCAGTGCCCCCGCGCCTAGCCACGCAAGGGCGGCGGCCTCGGCGGTGGACGCGGCGTTCGGTATGGACCACTCGAACCGAAGGGTGGCGAAGGCTGCGAGGAATCCGAGCAGCGCCGCGAAGAGCGCCGCGGTGCCGTAGGCGCTGGGCGAATAAAGCCGCGTCAGGAGCGGCGTGAGAGCGAGGCCCAGCATTTGCGCCAAGAGGTTGGCCTTGGCGATTCCCCAGAAGTTCTGGCGAAACCTCGACCCTCCTGGCTTCGGGAGCAGCCGTCGCAGCGTTGCGACAAATGCGGCGACTTGCTGTACCATGGTCCGAAATTATGGGCGAGGGCAGCGCCCTGAGGCACCTGCGGGCTTTTCCTTGGTTTGGCGGCTCAGTGCGTATTCCACTCGCGATATGGCCTTTGGCCAACTGCGAGCGCCGCGGGCAGGGGCGAGTCTTCGTCGAGGTCGAGGCAGCGGAGCACGCCGGGGGCGGTTTCGCGGTAGCGCAGGCCGCTCTCGGGGCAGGTGTAGATGCCGCCGACGGGGCGTTTGAGCGGGTGCCCGTGGCGGCTGACCCAGCCGCGTTGCTTGCCGGGGACGCCGACGACGAAACCGTAGTCGGGCACGTCGCGGGTTACGACGGTGCCGGCGGCGGCGAAACAATAGCGGCCGAGCGTGACGCCGCAGACGATGGTGGCGTTGGCCCCGATCGAGGCGCCGCGGCGGATCAGCGTCGGCTCGTAGAGGCTCCGGCGCACGACTTGGCTCCGAGGATTGGAGACGTTGGTGAGCACGCAGGACGGCCCGAGGAAGACGTCGTCCTCGATGACGGTGCCGGTGTAGACGGAGACGTTGTTCTGGATCTTGACGTTGCGGCCGATCTTCACGCCCGGCCCGATCATCACGTTCTGGCCGAGGTTGCAGTTCTCGCCCAGTTCCGCACCGGCGCACACATGGCTGAAATGCCAGATGTGCGTGCCGGCGCCGATGCGACAGGGCTGGTCGACGACGGCGGTAGGATGGACGTGGATATCGCTGTTCATGAGGCGAGGGCGGCGATGGTCTGCCAAGCGCCCGCGGCGGCCATCGAGCGACTGCAGGCTTCGAGCACGGCCATCACGCGGAGGCTGCTGGCCGCGTCGGTGAGGGGCGGGCGCCCGCTCGTGATGGCATCGCGGAAGGCTTGGCATTCGCAACGCAGCGGTTCGTCGGCCGGGTAGGTCCCGACGGCCGGTTCGGCGCGCACGAGGCGGGGCTGGCCGGCTTGCCATTCCACGTGCTGGTCGTGCCAGAGGAGCTTGTTTTCGCGGAGGGTGTCGTCGAACACGGCCGCGCCTCGCTCGCCGATCGCGATCAGGCGTTGCTCCTTCAAGGGGTGAATCCAGCTGCAGAGCAGGTGCGCATCGAGGCCTCCGCGGAAGCGCAGTATGGCGACGGCGGTGTCGGCCCGCGTGGTGCCCAACGCAAAGGTGCCCGTGCAGGATACGCGTTCGGGTAGGCCGCCGGCGAGGCGGAGCACCATCGCGATATCGTGGGGGGCCAGGCTCCAGAGCACGTCTTCCTCCGTGCG
>JAEZSJ010000416.1 GCA_023443985.1 Verrucomicrobiota bacterium
GGACTGAGGAATGTGAAGGAGCGTTGTCCGTAATCGCGGGCCAAAGGAGTTCCTGGGGGGAAGATGCCCAGGGTGAGATTCTCATGAAGGCGAACAGCCGGGATCGCATGGGCACCGTGGGCGTGCCAATATTCTTCCACGATTTCATTCTCTGAACGACTGTAGGCCTTCTTGAAATGTTGTATCTCTGTATGGAACATGCCGACGACGGCGCCTTTGATGCAGATAGGACTATGGGTTGAGTCGTAGTAGGCTTTCCAGTTTTCCAGCGCGTGAAAGAAGAACTCGAAAATCGGGTACTCTCCGGCGATGATACATGCCGAAATCTCCACCGGCCCGGTGGTCACCTTGCGGTGATCTACCGAGTTGTTCGTTTCTCCCAAGAATGACTTGGTGAACCGAATTGCATTGGCGCCGCTGGAGTAGTTCGGAGAGCCAGTGTCTTTGGGGAGGCCCCAGGTGTCGGAGAGGATCGTCAACGTTTCTCCAAACAGGCCGGCCGATATTTCGCCAGTTTCTGGGGTTGCATAAGAAGTGGGCGTTTTGCCGGTAATATTAGTTCCAGTGCTAAAGTCTCCATCGCTGTTGTAGCTGCCGACAACATAGAGCGGCCCATTCGTCGAGATCGTGAGTCCTTTGGACCCCACTTTCGGCAATTTCCGGCAATTGACGATCTGCAGCGCCGGAATGGCCCATTTCGCTTTCTGGATCTCGCTATTGCTCTCGGTCGCCGGATAGCCGCGCAGTCCCTTGGCGATAGGAATGATATTGTCTTCACGCTCTCCTTTGGTGGTGGCATCTTGGCTCTCCCCGACGCGGTCCGGATGGCGCTTCTCGATCTCGTCAGTGCTGCCGACTTCGAAGGCGTAAGAGTCGATGGCCGCCATGTCGTTCGGGTACGGTATCTTCGCGGTGGCATCCTTGTAGGCGCGCGGGGACAAGACATTTCGCAGGCGCATCGAAGTCGGGAACTCGACATAGATCACTCCATTGTAATCTGTCCCGGCAGTGCCGAGCAACGACCGGAACTTCTCGGCCTCGTCGCTGGTGTCAGTCCCATCCAAAACCTCCTTGAGCCGCGCCATATTGATGGTGATCGGCGCCACGCCGCGGCCCAGTCGCGCGTTGAAGAAGCCGCGGGCCGGAGCCTGTTCATCGAAATCATAGCCGCAATTCTTCGAAGTTCGGGGTGTGCTCGTCTGGATCTTTGCCTTCACCTTCCCTGATCCCTTGGTCCAGTCCGCGGGGCCCGTGGCGCTCGCTTCGTACACAATCCGGTCGAAATCGTGAAGCTTGAAGTAGTTCCCGGTGCCGATGGTGCCGATTTCGCGGGTCGGGAAGTTGGTCGCCGCAGTTTCGATCACGTTGCTGGCACCCATGCGATAGACTTCGAAGAGGCCCTGGAGTTTCCGATTCGTATACGTGGAGCCGTTGACATAGCCATTGATGTTCGAGTCGAAGTCCGCAATACAGGTGGCAATCTCGTACTGATCGCCCGCGGTCGGGAATGTCTGCACCTTTGTTTGCCCGATCACGCCAGGCGGCAAGGGCAGCGGGGTCCAATCGCCTGCAGTGCTGCCGTCCGTCTCTGCGCCCACCATCTTGGCGTAGGGTTTGACGATCCACTTGTAGCAGTCGGCCGTGGTGTCATCGGTCGTGGGGTCGCTGGTCACATTGGCGTACGCGAAGATGCATTCAACGCGGAAGACCAGACGGGCTTGGCGTTCGAATTTGTAGATGTTGCCCGGTTTGGCGGCAGGGTTCGTTTTGTCCTGGACGCATGGCTCGATCAGTCCGTAGGTCCCGTTGTTGAATTCGTTCTTGTTGGGGTGGGCAGGGTCCTCGACGTCGAGGGTATATTTGGTGCAGCCTGGGGGGATCAGTGCGCCGACTCCGTGGCTCTGATCCAACAGATTGCCTGCAAACATTGTCAGCGCATCCTCGCGCCACGTAGACTTCCGGCTATCGAGGTTGAGGGGGAGCTTTTCGTAGTCATTGACGACGTCGAATGGCGTCTTGTTTGGATCGACGGCGAGGATGCTCAGATTCTCCCCGACGGAAGATAATTTGATGGCGGCAGTATCCAGGAACCCAGCCGGAGTCTCGGGGCAGTAGCCGTATTTTTTCATGCCGCTCCCCCCTTGGTCGAAGGTGCTGCCTCGATAGAATTTCCCGACGCAGGAGACCATCCCGGTGTAGGTGGAAGAGTCTGAAGCTTGGACGTGCAGTGCAAGATTCCCATTCGTGTGTACGCCCCCGATGATGGGGAAGCTCCGGTGCATGTGGAGTTGCCCTTGGTAGGTGATGGCTTTCTGGAACATGGGCACCTCATTCAGGGCGATGTTCTTCCGAATATAGGCAGTGGATTTTCTTCCGGAATCCCCGTAGGTTACAGTGGCGCGAGCGATCACGGGGATCAGTTGTTCATAGATCTGCTGTCCACGGTAGGCGCGGAGGCGATTCACTGGATCGTCGGTCGGCACGATGTAGCGAATTGCATCAGCATACATGGGAGCGCCGATCTTGATCTTGATATCGGAGAGCTTGATATGGGTCGTAGCCCCGCTGTATCCGGAGAATCCAGGCACCGAGCCGACGAGGAATGTCTTGGCGAACGAGTGGTTGCCGTCGTCCAGCGGGAAGTCTTTCCACCCGGACTTCGGCACGTAGGTCGAAGCGCTCAGGCCATTGCGTTTCACTTCGTTGGAGATGAAGGCAAAGGCGTAGTCGAGGGCCGTCTCCGCCAGATTGTTCGCTTGGAAGTGGAGTTCACGGCGAACGGACGAGTTCCGTTGGAAATTCACGAGCCCTGTCACTCCCGCCACCACAATGCCGACGGCGAGGGTGAGGATCATGACCAGACCAAGGGTCGAACCATTTTTCGTTTTCATGGGCGTACTTAAGGGCGGACGAAGAAAGATACCTCGAGGAGGCGGCTGTCGCGGATGCGACGGTGCTGGTTGGGGTCGCCCATCTTGAAGCGCAGCACGGCGGTGCGCGCATTAATCGTGTCGGAGGCGATGTCCCAGTAGAAAGCACCCGACCTTTGTGTGCCGATGGTCGGAACCTCGACATTGCTTGCGACCACGGTCTCGCTGGCCTGGATGGCAGAAAGGTTCTCGACCAGAATCGTGTGCACCGGTTTGCCTACGGCGGTGTCCGATTCCGAGACCGGGAAGATAAACTTGGTTAGGGTATGCTTGCTCGGGTGGTAGCGGTATCCGGTGATCCGGCGGCACCCGATGGTGCGGAGACCGCTGGCGTTCGCCGTTTCGGAAGGCAAGGTCAACGGAAGCACGAGAAGGTTGCCGACGTACCGCTTCGGATCGGTATGGATCGTGATGCCGTCGATGCCTTCCGCAGTGATCACAGAGGCATCAAAATCGGAATATACAATCAACGAGTTCGCCGTGCGTGTGTCGAGGACGAGGCGGTTGTTCAGACTCCAGTGCGTGAGATCGTTATCGCTCACATTGGAGGTCTTCCAGGAGACCGCCATCCCTTCGACCAACAGCCAGAGCGCCGCACCGACCACGATCAGTGAGATCGCCGAGGCGATCATGATCTCGACGATGGTCATGCCTCGGCGGGGGTGTCGTGCCTGAGTTCCCCTCGAACGGAAAGACTCTCTCATGACGAAGCTCCTCCGGCGCTGTTCATATCGGAGTTGGGGGTCACGACCCGCAACACGCTGGACTGCCATTTCCCATTCGGATCGAGTGGATTGCGCCACTGGTAGACCAAGGCGATCTCGAAGACTTCGCAGCGGTCGATGATCACCGTCTTCTTCGTGGTTTTTCCGGTCGTTGGATCGGTCTCCTCCTCCTCTTTGGACTGCGGCACCCGGTTCTGAATTCGCAGCCAGAACCGCATGGGCAAATCCACTCGGGTCTGGGTTCCGGCGTCATTGAGCACGACCGGCACGTTGACGCCGGTGGGGGCGGTGTCCTCGACGGGGGTCCCATCGACGACGTTGAGCTTGAGGTCGACACTGGTCATGCCGGCATCCGCCGTGGTGTTTGTGGGATTGAATACCCGTACGGGGAAGGCAGCGGTGCTTGGCGCGTCTCGGCGCTCCATGAGATCCGTATACGAATAGGAGCGGAGTTGTTCCGCGATGCCGATCGCTGTGGTCGTGGCCGCAGTACGGAGCATCACGGCTCGGGCCATCCGGGCATTCTGGATGAAGGCGGCGACCAAGCTGGTGGCGACGAGCGATAGAATCACGGACGCAACCATCACTTCCACCAGCGAAAAGCCGCGCTTTCCGCCCGATGGAGGCCTATATCGGGGAGTTGCAGGTGCAGACATGGGGTGTGGTGTCTCACCATGATATCACCAGCGTGCCACCCATGGCAGAGGCGTTCTCGGTACGTTCGCCTCTATGTTGCTTGCCGGTCTTCCCTAGATGGGCGCGCATCGCCCTTTCTGGCATGCGATGCGGCTGCCACCCCGTTGGAGGAGTACTGGACGCTCGTGTGCGCCCGTGCGACTACTCCGCTTTCCGCTTTGCTCGGGTCTTGTTCGCGCCTGCGGCCGCTTTCGTTGTCTTCTTGGTGCGGCCCTTGGCCGCTTTCGGTTTCGGCGCGGACTTCTTCGTCGCTGCCGTCCTCTTCTCCCCTAATTTCTTCCGCGTGGGCTTCAGTTTTTCCAGCTGGCCCGCCGGCTCCTCTTCCTCCCCCAGCGCGGCCTTCAGCGTCAGTTCCTTCCCGTCGCGCCAGAGTTGTTCAAGGCCATAGCGCGAGCGGGCTTCGGCGGTGAAGAGATGCACCATGATCTGGTAGGCGTCGACCACCAGCCAGCCGCTCTGCTGGTTCTTGTCCATGCCGGCGATCTGCGCGCCCGCGGCGTCGAGCACCTTCTCGACCTCGATGCGCATGGCCCGCAGGTGCGGTTCCGCCAGACCGGTGGCGATCACGATGTAGTCGGTGATCGAGGAGAGTCCGCGCACATCGATCACCTTCAGGTCGCCCGCCTTTTTGTCGTCGAGCCCTTTGCAGACGAGCGCGAGGAGCTGGCGTTCGCGGGACACGGGTTGCGAGGTGCGTTTGGTCATGGATTGGTTCGGTACAACGATTGCGACTCGATAAAGTCAGCCACTTTCAACGGGAGGAAGTGCCGCAACGGCAAGCCTCGGCTCGCGCGTCCCCGCAATTCGCTGGAGCTGATTGCCACCTCGTGCCCCGCGATCTGGCGCAGCCGCAGCCCCGGAATCGGTGGCGCCGCCGTGCGTACCACCCCGGGGCGGCTGAGGTGCACAAACTCCACCAGCTGGACCAGTGCGCCGATGTCCTTCCACTCGGCGAGGCGCTGCAGGTGATCCGTGCCGATGATCCAGTGGAGCGCAGCCGCCGGCTGCTCCTGTAGGATCCCCCGCACGGTGTCGATGGTGTAGCTCGTGCCGCCGCGCCGCAGCTCCCGGTCGGACACCGTGAAACGCGGGTCGCCTGCGATCGCCAGCCGCACCATCTCGAGTCGTTGGGCGGCCGTGGCGGTCAGCTCCCGTCCCTTGAGCGGCGACACCGCCGCCGGCACGAACTCCACGCGGTCGAGCCCGAGCTGCTCGCACGCGTCCTGTGCGATGATCAGATGGCCGAGGTGGATCGGGTCGAACGACCCGCCGAGGACGCCGAGCTTCATCGTTCAGCGACGCGCCGTCCCTTCGCCGCGGACCAAGTGTCCGGTGCGGGGCTGATGTGGTCGTGCGGCGCTGCCATGCCCTGCCACGTTGCGGTCCGGGGATTGCGCCGCAAGGCGGAAGCTGCAGTGTGCGCCTCGCCCGCGATGTCGTGTCGATTCCACGCAGGCGTCGCGTTTCCATCCACTGCAGTTCGCCGTTGCGGCATATCCCCCTGTCCCCTTTCCTCCGCGACAACTCCAACCCCCTGATCCACCATGACCGTCGTCCTCGTCCTTCTCGCCGTCCTCCTCGGTCTCGCGCTTCTGGCCGCGCTCTTCGTCGCCGGCATCTACAACCGGCTCGTCGCGCTCCGGAACCGGTTCAAAAACGCCTTCGCGCAGATCGATGTGCAGTTGAAACGTCGCTACGACCTGATCCCGAACCTGGTCGAGGTCGCGAAGGGCTACCTCAAACACGAGCGCGAGACGCTCGAGGCCGTGATCAAGGCCCGCAACATCGCCTTCGCGGCCGCGCAGTCCGCCGCCGCCAACCCGGCCGACGCCGCCGCCGTGAAGGGCCTGCTCTCCGCCGAGACCGGGCTCACCGGCGCCCTCTCGCGCCTGATGGTGGTCTCCGAACAGTATCCTGATCTCAAGGCCAACCAGAACATGGCCCAGCTCACCGAGGAGCTCACCTCGACCGAGAACAAGATCTCCTTCGCGCGGCAGGCCTACAACGACGCCGTCATGGTCTACAACACCGCCCGCGAGACCTTCCCGAACAACTTCGTCTCCGGGATGTTCAACTTCACCGCCGCCGAGCTCTTCCAGGTCGACAACGCCGCCGAACGCCAGGCGCCGCAGGTGAAGTTCAGCTCCTGAGCCGCCCGCCCCATGGCCGCCAAGGAACTCTCCTGCGTCGCCTGTGCGGTGCGTCTCCAATACGCCGGCACGAAGAAGTTCCACGAAGGCACCCGCTGGGGCCTCCTGGGCGACGTTGGCGAGCTCTTCGTCAACAAGGAGACCTTCGACGTCTACTTCTGCCCCCGCTGCGGCAAGGTCGAGTTCTATGTCGACGGCCTCGGCGAGGAGCACCGACCCCATTGAGGGCGCCGGTCGCAGCTTCCGCCCATGCTCAACACCACCGCCTTCGCCCTTGCCGGGCACACCATTGCAGCCGAATTCGGCACCGTCCGAGGGATTGTCGTGCGCTCGCGCTCCGTGTTCGGGAACTTGGGCGCGAGCATCCAGACGCTCTTCGGCGGCGACATCACGCTCTACACCGAACTCTGCGAACGCGCGCGCCGCGATGCCTTCGAGCGCATGTGCCACCATGCCGCCGAACTCGGGGCCAACGCCATCATCGGCGTCCGCTACGACGCGACCGACATCGCCGCCGGGGTCACCGAGGTCCTCTGCTACGGCACTGCGGTGAAAGTCGTTCCGCAACCCGCGGAGATCGCCGGGCCGGGAGTGCCGGAGCCGCGAGCCTCGCCGCCGCCGTTCGCCTGACGCGACGCCCGCCGCCACTCGCCCTCCATCCGATTTGCCCGTGGACTTCTTCGCCCAACAGGACTCGGCCCGGCGCCGCACCTCGCTCCTCGTCGTCTATTTTGTCGCGGCGGTCGTGCTGATCGTCCTGACCCTGAATCTGGCGGTGGCGCTCGGCCTGGGTTACGCCGACAGCGCCGAACGCCCCTCCCGGGGAGTGAGCCACGGCCGCGTCGACCGCCCCCGCCGCCAGCCGATCCACTTTGTCTGGCGCGCCGACGCGGTCGCTTGGACCACCGGCCTCACCCTGGCGGTGATCGCCGCCGGCGCGTTGTACCGCCGCTTCACCCTGCGCGAGGGCGGACGGGCCGTCGCGCGCATCGCCGGCGGGCGGGAACTCGTCCCCGGCGGCGCCGATCCCGCCGAGCGGCGGCTGCTGAACATCATCGAGGAGATGTCGATCGCCTCGGGCGTGCCGATGCCGGCCGTGTTCGTGCTCGACGACGAGCCCGGGCTGAACGCCTTCGCCGCCGGTTACACCCCGAGCGACGCCGCGGTCGCGGTCACGCGCGGCTGTCTCGAGAAGCTCAACCGCGACGAGCTCCAGGGGGTCGTGGCCCACGAGTTCAGCCATCTGCTCAACGGCGACATGCGGCTCAACATCCGGCTCGTGGCCGTGCTCTACGGTATCCTGATGTTGGCGATGCTCGGGCGCGGGCTGCTGCACTCGTTGCGTTTCGCGGGCGGGCGCCGCTCCTCCCGCCGCGAGAAGGGCGGGGGCGGGATCGCCGCCATCGCCGGGCTCGCCCTCGTGCTGATGCTCGTCGGCTACGTGGGCTACTTCTTCGGCCGCCTCATCCAGGCCGCGGTCTCCCGCCAACGCGAGTTTCTCGCCGACGCCGCCGCGGTGCAGTTCACCCGCAATCCCGCAGGCATCGGCGGCGCCCTGAAGAAGATCGGCGCGTACGCGATCGGGTCCGGGATCGCCTCGGAGCAGGCGGCGCAGTTCAACCACTTCTTCTTCGCCCAGGCGTTCAGCGGGGCGTTCTCGCTCTTCGCCACGCATCCCCCGCTCGATCAACGTATCCGTGCCATCGAGCCGCAGTGGGACGGCGTCCTGCCGGCGGTGCCCGTCGTGCCGCCGGCCGAGATGGCGGCGCCCCGGCCGCTGAGCGAACGCGCACAGCGTGAGGGGCAGCGGGCCATCGCCGAGTCGGTCCTCGCGCATTGGCAACCCGCCTCCGGGGCGGTTCCGCCGCCGTTGCCCGCCGCCCCGGCGATTCCGGCGGCCGCGCTGGTCGCCTCTGTTGGCACGACCTCGGCCGCCCATCTTGAGCGCGCGCGGGAGCTGCTCGCGGCAATCCCGCCGCGTCTGGCCGAGGCCGCCCACAGCCCCGCCGAGGCGGGCGGGATCGTGTTTGCGCTTCTGCTCAGCCGGGACGCGGCATTCCGGTCCTCCCAGGAGGAGACCGTCCGCATCCGCCATGGCGCGCCGTGGTCGGAACGATTCGCGGCGCTGGTTCCGTTGGCGAGCGGACTCGCTCCCGAGCTCCGGCTGCCGCTCCTCAATCTTGCGTTGCCCGCCTTGCGCGCGCTGCCGGCGGGGGATATCGCCGCGATGACGGAGACGGCGAGGCTGCTCATCGCCGCCGATGGGGAGATGAGCCTGTTCGAGTTCATGCTCGAGAAGGCGCTCGAGCGCCACGTGGCGGCGCCCAGCCGGGGAGAGCGACCGCGGGTTGTGAACTACTACTCGTTCGGAGCGTTGGCCGGGGAGATCGGGCTGTTGTTGTCCGCGCTGGCGCGAGTCGGCTCGGATTCGCCGGACGAGACGGCCGGGGCGTTCACCGCCGGCGCCGCGCGCATCCCGGCGCTGCAGGGACAGTTGCGGCTGCTGCCGGCCAAGACGTGCACGCTCGAACTGATCTCGGCGGCGTTGGACAAGCTGGTGCAGGCCTCGCCCGCGATTCGCAAGGTGCTGCTCGTCGCCGGCGCCGAGGCGATCGCCTCGGACGGTGCGATCGAGCCGGACGAGGCGGACCTGCTCCGCGCCGTGGCCGATGCCCTCGATTGCCCGATCCCTCCGCTGCTTGGCGGCACGGCGGCTTGAGCGCCGCCCCGGCCGACGAGTCCCGAAGCCGGTCCGGACCGGTCGCCTCCCACGCGCGGTGAAGCGTCGCGGCCGAACCGCCGGCACGCACTTCGCGGTCTGAGGAGTGCGTGCGAGCGGACCTCCGTGCTGGTGCCATCGGGCGGCGCACCGAGGTGGGACTCCGCCCTGCGCCCGTTCGTGCCGGTGCGGCCGGGTCCGCGCGGAACTCGGGTTTCCCGGACGGGACTCGTGGCCCGCGCGCTCCGCGACCCGGACCGGTGGCGGGGCGCGCGCTGCATGAAGTCACCCAGCTCCTCCGTACCCGCCGGCCATGGCCGCGACCTGCGCTTGGATTCGATCCGGGGCGGGTTGCTGCTGTACATGGCGCTCAACCACACCGAGTCGGATCTTCGCGACTGGCTGGATCAGCCGCTCGGGTTCGTCACTTCCGCGGAGGGCTTCGTGTTCCTCTCCGGGCTGCTGATCGGCAGCATCGCCCTCCGGAAGCCGTTGGCCCCGGTGGCGCAGATCGCCCAGGCGCGGCAACGCGCCGGCCGTGCGTATCTCTGGCATGCGCTCGGATTGGTCGGCGTCTGGCTCTGGGTGCAGGGATGGCTCGCGGCCGGCCAGGAGATTCCGTGGCGACTTCCGTACCTGTTCCATCACGCGCCCGTTGAAGGTCTGCTTGCGGGGCTGAGCCTGCTCTACCAGCCCGGGATGTTGGACATCCTGCCGATGTACGTCGTGTTCCCGTTCCTCGCGGTCGGGCTGCTGCGGCTCCAGCGCGCCGGGTGGGGGCTCGTCGCGTGGTTCGGTTCGACCGCGCTCTGGGTCACCGACCAGTTGTTGTTGCCTGCGCGACCGCTGGAGTGGGGGCCGATCAACACCGGGGCGTTCCACCTCCTGGCGTGGCAATGGCCGTTCGCCAGCGGGGTGCTTCTCGGGGCCGCGCGGGACGAGGTGGGTGCCACCCTGCGGCGGCCGAAGCGCTGGCTGGTCGGAGCCGTCGCGGCTGCGGCGGTGCTGCTTCTCGGTGTGCGCTGGTTCGGCCGGCCGGAGTGGTGGACCGCCGAACAGCTGGCGGTGCTCACGGCGAAACCCACGTTCGGGGTGTTGCGCGCGGCGAACTTCGCCGCGTTGGCGTTCCTTCTCGCGCTGGCCGCCCAGCGGCGGCCGCGCTGGTTCGAGTGGCGCCCCTTGGCCGTGGTCGGACAACATCCGCTGCCGGTGTTCACGGCGAGCATCTGGAGCACGCAGCTGGCGTTCTCGTTTCCCGGTCTGGCCGACAGTGCCGCGGGCCGTTGGGGGCAGACGCTGCTGGTGTTCGTGGCGATCGCGGCGACCGCCGGCGGCTGCGCGTTTCACCATCGGCGGCTCCGGCGGCGGAGGAGGGTGCCGGAGCGACCGGATCTGCCGGCCCCGGCCGCGGTGCTCGTCTCTTCCCGGTGAACGCGCGTGTGGATCCGACCGCGAGTGGTCGCCGGGCCGAGCTCGGCGGCTTTCAGCCGGCGGGCGATTTCGTGCGCCGGAGCGCTTGGGCGGCGGCTTCCGCGGCGCTGGCGATCTCGCGGGCCTTGGCCGTGAACGCGGACGGTGCGGCGTGGTTGTCCGCCAAGAGGTCGGCCAGCATGCGGATCAGAGCCAGGTGGTTGTTCAGATCGTGCCGCAGATCCGGGCTGATCGAGGGCTGTGCCCCCGCGCTGCCCGGCTCGAGGTCGACCACCGTGCCGTCCACCGTCGGCTGTCTCAGCCTCGCGGCGACAAGGCTGGCCGCGGCGAGCACTTCGACGCGGCAATCCGGCGCCGCGGCGCGGAGCGCCTGTTCGATCTGGGCGGCGTGGTCCGGGTTCGCGGAGTGGACGAGAAGGTGCAACGGCTCCATGGCTGGGCACCGCCACGCTGCGCGCGGCGGCCGGCAGCGTAAAGTGCCATCTGGGCGGTCGGCGCGCTCCGGCGGGCGGCTGGCGTGCGATTTCCGGCGTTTCCCCGAGGGGCACCGCCGGAGGATTGTGTTGCCACTCCCGGCGCGAGCGGAAACAACAAGGTTTCTGTTCCATCATGCTGCGTAAGATTCTTGGCGGTTTGAAATCGCTCACACGTTCCCTCAAGGGAGGTTCCTCCGGTTCGAAGGCCGGAGGAGCTCACGGACACGGAGCGCATCCGACCAAGGCCGGCCACGGTCAGGGCGGCGGCGCCAAAGCGCACGGCGCGGGGCGTTCCAGCTCCAAGGGCGGTCGGCCCGACCGCGGCTCGTCGCCTCGGTCCGGATCCGGCCGGCGCGATGAACCGCGCCGCGAGGAGCGCGCCCACGGCGGCTCCTCCCATGGCGGCCGCAGCCGGTCCGGCGGTGGCCGACTGCGCGAGCGTGGCCCGGCGCCGCGCCGCGACTACGAGGAGACGCATGCCGCGCCGCTCCCGCTCGAGCTTCCGCCGATGCCGGACGTGCCGGCGGACCATCCCTTCTTCGGCCTTGGCCTGCGCAAGGAGGTCGTCGCCTCCGTGTTCGAGAAGGGCTACGCGGAGCCGACCCCCATCCAGGCCCGCGCCATTCCGCTGGTGTTGGCCGGACGCGACCTGATCGGCACGGCGCAGACCGGCACCGGCAAGACCGCGGCGTTCGCCCTGCCGATCCTGCATCGGCTCGGCGGCCATGGCCGTTGCCGCTGCCTCATCCTCGAACCCACCCGCGAGCTCGCGCTGCAGGTCGAGGAGGCTTTCCGCACGTACGGCAAGTTCACCGGCCTGCGCGTCGCCGTGGTCTACGGCGGGGTGGGCTATGGCAAACAGCGCGAGGAACTGCAGCGCGGGGTCGACGTGATCGTCGCCACGCCGGGGCGCCTGCTCGACCTGCTCGGCGACGGCACGGCGCGGCTGCAGGATCTCGAGGTGCTGGTGCTCGACGAGGTGGACCGCATGCTCGACATGGGCTTCCTGCCCGATGTGCGCCGCATCATCCGGCACGTGCCGGCGCAGCGGCAGACGCTGCTTTTCAGCGCCACGCTTCCGCCCGAGATCCAGGGCCTCGCGCAATCGGTCCTCACCAATCCCGAGACGATCGAGATCGGCATCCGCAGCTCCCCGGCCGAGACGGTGGACCATGCGTTCTACCCGGTCGTCGCCGCCCAGAAGTTCGAGCTGCTCTCCACCCTGTTGGAGCACACCGAATACAAGAGTGTGATCGTGTTCACCCGCACGAAGATCGGTGCCGACAAGATCGCGCATCGCCTGCATGCGCTCGGGCTGAAGAGCGGGGTGATGCACTCCGACCGTTCCCAGCGCGAACGCACCGAGGCGCTCGAGGGTTTCAAGTCCGGCAAGTTCCAGATGCTCGTGGCCACCGATCTCGCCGCCCGCGGCCTCGACATCCGCGGGGTGACCCACGTGATCAACTACGACATGCCCGAGAATCCCGAGGACTATGTGCACCGCATCGGGCGCACGGGCCGCGCGAACCACGAGGGCGATGCGTACACGCTCATGACCGAGGATGATCTGCGCAACGCGCGCGCGATCGAGCGGCTGATCGGCCGGGCGGTGCCGCGCCGCAAGATCGAGAACTTCAACTATCTCTACTCGGCGCTGTTCGAGGAGCAGGAGAAGTCGGTCTCGGCCCCGAAGGTTGTGAGCCGGTTGTCCCGCGGCCGCCGCTGAGCGGGACGCGGCCGGCCGCCCCGAGGCGGGCCGGCGGAAAATTGCTCGGGCGCCGCGTGGAGCGCGGCGCCCGAGTTTTTGACCCAAATACGACGCGGACGTCGGACCGGCGGAGTGTGCGCGGGTTCCCGAAGGGGACCGGAAAAATCTGTCCGTCGGCGTCGGCCGGAGGGCCCCTGCGGTGCGGGCGTCGGCTGCGCGTCCGCCCCGGAGGGATGGAGTTGCGCGCGCTGCTCCGGGGTGAGCACTGCGTCGATCCTCCGTCGGGTCTCCGCCAGTTGGCGGGCGAGTCCGGCCTGTTCCGCGAGCGGGGGCGGCCGTTTCTCCTGCCGCTCCGCCGTGAGGTCCAGCAGCCGGGCGTGGCGGCCGAGTCGGTGCTCGGGTGCGGCGCTCTCCGCCGGCAGGCGGCGCGGCGGCGGCCGGCGTGAGCGCCGCGATGGGCAGGAACGGGGGCGGTTTCATCGGGGAGATTGCCGCCAGGTTGGCGGTGTCGCCGCGGATCGACGCGGTGCCCGCCCTGGAGGTTACGGCTCGCGCCCGGCGCAGCCGACCGGTTTCCTCGGCGGCCCCATGCCTTTGAAGATCGCCATGATCGGCGCCGGCTCGATCGGTTTCACCCGTCGGCTCATCCAGGATCTGCTCGCGGTTCCCGAGCTCGCGGATACGGAGTTCGCGCTGACCGACCTCTCGGCGCGCAATCTCGGCATGGTCGCGAGGCTGTGCGCGCGCGACATTGCCGCGAACAGGCTGCCGGCACGAATCGTGGCCACGACCGACCGCCGCCGCGCCATCGCCGGCGCCGACCATGTGATCTGCATGATCCGGCAGGGTGGGCTCGAGGCGTTCCGCACGGATGTGGAGATTCCGCTGCAGTACGGCGTCGACCAGTGCGTGGGCGACACGATCTGCGCCGGCGGCCTGATGTATGCGCAGCGCACGATTCCGGCGCTGCTGGAGTTCTGCCGCGACATCCGCGAGGTCGCCAAGCCCGGTGCGCTCTTGCTGAACTATTCGAACCCGATGGCGATGAACACGCTGGCCTGCGAGAAGTACGGCCGGGTGCCCACACTCGGGCTCTGCCATGGGGTGCAGGGCGCGCATTGTCAGATCGCGTGGGCGATCGAGCGCTGGGCCAAGCGCGAGGGGCTGTTGCCGCCGGACTATGTTTCGCCGGGCTTCACGCCGTTCACGCTGTGGGGCGCCGAGGGCGCGGAGAAGATCAACCTCAGCCGCCACGAGGTGGAGGCGACCGCCGCGGGACTCAACCACCAGACGTGGTTCATCAAGGTCGCCTTCCGGGGGCGGGACATGGTGCCGCTGCTCCCGCGGATCATGCGCGAGGTGCCGCACCTGGCGAAGGCCGAAAAGGTGCGCCTCGATGTGCTCGACCGCTTCGGCTACTACTCCACGGAGTCGAACGGGCACCTGAGCGAGTACCTGCCGTGGTACCGCAAACGCCCCGGCGAGATCGCGCAGTGGATCGATCCGTCGTTCTGGATCCACGGCGAGACGGGCGGCTACCTGCGCGTGTGCACCGAGGCGCGCGACTGGTTCCGTACCGATTTCCCGAACTGGATGCGCGAGGAGCCGCCGCGGATCGGCCCGCAGAACCGTTCCGAGGAGCACGCCTCATGGATCATCGAGGCGCTCGTCACTGGACGGCCGTACCGCGGCCACTTCAACGTGATCAACCGCGGCCACATCCCGAACCTGCCCGACGGCTGCTGCATCGAGATCCCCGGCTATGTCGACCGCCATGGCGTGCAGATGCCGGTCGTGGGGCCGTTGCCCGCCGCCTGTGCCGCCACCTGTTCCGTGTCCGCCAACGTCCAGCTCATGGGCATGGAGGCCGCGGTGCACGGCGATGTGACGCTGCTCAAACAGGCGATGTTGCACGACCCGCTCGTGGGCGCCGTGTGCAACCCGGAGGAGGTCTGGCAGATGACCGACGAGATGCTCGTCGCAGGCGCGAAGTGGTTGCCGCAATACAAAACCGCGATCCCGGCCGCGCGGAAACGCCTCGCCGACCACGTCAGACGCGGCACGCGCGTGAAACTGCGTGCGACGCGCGGCGCCGTGCGGCTGAAGACGAAGACCGTCGCCGAGATGGCGAGGAACGTGGCCGCCGCCCGCGCCAACGCCGGCGCCGCCGACAAGGGCGGGCTCACGCGGCCGACGGAGTAGATCCGAAACCCGGGGCGGCCGGATGGTGGGGCGG
>JAEZSJ010000429.1 GCA_023443985.1 Verrucomicrobiota bacterium
CGCACTTCCCGGTCGGGCGGCCGGGACCGGCGCCGGCGGCGGCGCGATCACGCGCGCGGCCTGCTTCGCCTTCTCGGCGTCGGCCTTCTCCTGGGCGATCTCGGTCGCCGTGCGCACGAATGCGCCCTGCGGCACCCGGGTCGCGAAGGCCGGGGCCGCCGCCTCGGTCGATTCGGCGGCGGGCAAAGGAGCGGAGGCTTCGGACTCCGCGGGGGCTGCGGGAGCCGCGGGAGCCGCCTCGGCGGGAGCGGCGGCACGCTGATCCTTCAACTCGCTTTCCAGCGCCTCGGCGCTGATCGGATCGACGGTGCTGGAGACGGTTTTCACGTCGAAGCCGCGGCCCTTGAGGAGGGCTAGGAGCTCCTTGTTGTCCATGCCGATGCGCTTGGCGAGTTCGTGGATGCGGACGCTCATCGAGTAGAGTCGGATTGTATTCTGAATTCGGTTTCGGTCAGGCCTGCGGGCTGGTGCCCTGGCCGGCCTGGCGGACGCGCTGGAGGATGTCCTGCGCTTCTTCAACGGAGAAGCCTTCACCGACGAGAGTCTCCTCGTCGACCGTGTCGAGCAGCTCGAGGCTGTGCAGGCCCTTCTCGACCAGGCGGAGGGCGATCTCGTCCGGCAGACCGAGCGCCTGGTGGAGCGACCCGGCGGCGGCCTTGACCTTGTCGCCCATGGTGTTCGTGGCGGCGGCGGCGCGGATGATGTCGATGCGCCAGCCGATCAGGCGGGAGGTGAGGCGGGCGTTCTGGCCCTTGCGGCCGATCGCGACCGCGAGGTCGTCCTCGCCCACTTCGAGCGCGATGCGCTTGTTGCGCTCGTCGAGCTGGATGCTGCGCGGCACGGCGGGCTTCAACGCCTCGAGGACCATCTCGCGCGGGTCGGCCTTGAACGGAATGATGTCGATCTTCTCGCCGTTGAGCTCACGCACGATGCTCTTCACGCGGGCGCCGCGGGCGCCCACACAGGCGCCCACCGGGTCGACCTTCGGGTCGGTGGTGGTGACGGCGATCTTGGTGCGGTAACCCGGTTCGCGGGCAAACGCCTCGATCTTGACGGTGCCATCGGCGATCTCGGCGACCTCGAGTTCGAAAAGGCGGCGGACAAAACGCGGGCTCGCGCGGCTGAGGATCAGCTCGGGGCCCCGGGGCGTCGTGTCGATGCTGAGCAGGAGGCAGCGGATGCGTTCACCCGCGCCATACTCCTCGCCCATCACCTGCTCCTTGGCCGGCATCATCGCTTCGGCCTTGCCCAAGTCGATGAACAGGTCGCCGCGCTCCTTGCGGCGCACGATGCCGCTGACGACATCGCCGACCATGTCCTTGTAGTCGTCCATGATCCGGTCCTTCTCGAACTGCCGGATGCGCTGCATGATCGCCTGGCGGGCGGTCTGCGCCGCGATGCGACCGAGATAGGCGGGATCGATCGGTTTCTCGACAATCTCCCCCACGCCGGCGCCGAAACGGACTGTCTGCGCCTTCTCGACATGGATCTCTTTGAGCGGATCAGCCACGGAATCGACCACCTTGAGCACAGCCCACGCCTGCAGCTGGCCGTTCTTCGGGTTGATCTCGATTTTGAGCTCCTGGCCGGCGTTCACTCCCTTGAGGGCCGCGTTCTTGATCGCCGTGATGATCGCCTGGATCATGTCGGCGCGCGGAATCCCCTTTTCCTTTTCCATGTACTCGAGGACGGAAAGAATTTCGCTGCTCATTGGTCGGTCGTGGTTTGAAGGGAAAAAAAAGGCGGGCTGGTGAGCCCACCTGGTGAGAGTGAGAACTGTAGGGATGGGCAACGTAGCCCACAGCGAAAAACCATGTCAAGCACCGCGCCCCCCGGCGGTCCAAAAGAGTTGCCGGTGCGCAGCCCGGGAAAACCCCGGGGGCGGGCGCCGTCAATTTCCCCAGTCCGCCGGCTGTTCCAGCGCGTATTGCAGCATTCCCTGCGCGGCGCCTTCGTGGCGCGGTGCCGCCGTCCGACCGACCACGCCGGCCAGCCGCAACGCGCGGGAGATCAACTCCGGCACCTCACCCGGTCCGCCACAGTACCACAACCCGAACAAGTCGCGCCCGGTGTGGGCCGCGAGCAACGGCAGCAGTCCGTTCGCGACCAAAGTCGCCAATCGCGGTCCGCGCACGGCGCCTCCGACGACCTCGCGGCCGATGCGCTCCGCCCAGCCGCCCAGCGCCCACCGGCGCCGCGCGCCCGCCACGGTGGAGAGATCCTGCAGCGGGATCCCGGCAGGCAGCTCGGCGGCAAACGCGGCCCAGCAGCGCGGCCAATCGGGCACTGCCGCGTTCCAGGCGGCATACTGCGCCAACCGCCGCCGAGGGGCGTTCGCCGGCCGCACGCCTTGGTGCCGCCACAGCCCCTCGCCTGCCGCCAAGGCCACCTCGGGGTCGATCCCGCCGCGCCACCGCGGATGCGGCAGCCGCTCCGCGACCGCCAGCATCGCCGCCCGGTTGAAACGGTACCCGAGGATCTCCAGCGCGCTGTGGTGGCAGGCCGCCTCCCACCCCAGCCGCTCCAGCCGGAGCCCGGCAAAGTGGAGTTTCTGCGCCCAGCGTTTCTGCGCGGCGCGAAGAAGTTGCGCCCCACGTTCGTCCGGCGTGAGCGCAAGCAGCGCTTCGGCGAGTCTGCAGGCGTCCCGTTGCGCCAGGGATTCCACGGCATCGTCTGCCGCGAACTCCTCGAGGCTGCAGTGCAACCACGGCAACAGCACAAACTGCGCGATCTCACGCCCGGCCTGCGTCCGCGGCAGACTCGTCGCCGCGGGCGGCTCGAACAGGAGCACGTGCAGGACCACGTCGTTGTAGGCGGGGTCGGTGTCATGCCCGTGTCGTTGCCAGTCGGCGGCGTGGAAGTGGACCTCGATGTCGCCGCAGTGATCCCGGCCGTCGATGCGCAGCCGTGCGCCGCGGAAATCCGGCCCGCCGAGCAGATTCCAACGTCCCGGCGCGAGCACCTCGAGCAGGCGGCCATCGGCGAGCTTGGCCGCACGTCGTTCGAACAAGCCGAGCAGCCAGATCTTCTGGAGCAGTTTCTCCGGAAACGCGTAGGGGCCGTAGAGTCCCTGCAGCTCCTGGACACGGTCGGCGCGAGTCTGCGGCGTCTGGCCCATGGGCGTCAGCTCCGCTCGCCTCGCCGCCACTGCGAGTCGACGGCCCGCCGGTGCGCCGTCAACGCCGCCGCCTGTGACCGCTCCGCGCGCTCGATCCACTCGGCGAGCTGCTCCGGTCGCAGCGGGCGCGCTCCGGCGGCCTCGATCGTGTCGCGCTCCGCCTGGTCCGCCGTGGCGACGAGCACCTCGTGGGGCGTGGGGCTCTGCGCCGCGAGCTGTTCGATCAGATCGTCGGCGGTCATGCCCGCGGGGGTGTAGAGCACGGAGAACGTCGTGTGCGAGGTCGGTCGCTCGATGGCGATGTCGGTGCCGCGGCCGTCGAAGACGGCGCTGACCCGCACGCGTTCAAAATCGTGCAGCACGCGCAGCCGATCGACCAGCCGCCCACGGGCCGCTTCGCGCCCCTCCTTCGCCAGCACCCCGCGCAATTCCGGCCACGCATGCACGATGTTGTAGCCGTCCACGAGCAGGTGTTGGGAGAACTCCACGACGCGCGGCATTCTGTGAGCGTCCGAAGCCGAGGCAACACCGCCGTGCACCGCCCGGTCCCGCTGGACCGGCAGCCCCCCCCCGGGGGGCGCCCCCGGCGCGGCCGCTCGCACGTGAACCGCGGCAGCCCGCCTCGCCGTCCGCCGGCCGGGGATGCGGTCCGCCTGCACCCGCCCACGCCATGCTGAAACCCGGGGATCCACGCACTGGAGACAGGCCGCAGTTTTCGCTCGCGGGGCGGGCGCCGCGGCCCTTCGCTGGCGCGGATGAACCGCCAGACCCGCCTCGCCGTCCGCCTGTTGGCGATCGCCGTGATCGTCGTCGGCGCCGCGGTGCTGCTGCCCCACGTGTTGGACGGGCTCTCGCTCCTGCTCCACGCGGTCCGGCGCAACTGGTGGCTGGTGGTGCTCGTGGCGCTCGCGGTGTGGGTGCTGGTGGCCTCGGGCAAGCGGCGCTGACGGCGGCCCGCCGTCGCCGAGGCCGCGCGGACAACGCACTGGACAAGCGCACGCGGACGGCGATGCTCGCGCCGGTTGCTGATTTCCGGCTACGGAGGAGTGGCTGAGTGGACTAAGGCACCTGACTTGAAATCAGGCGTGGGCTTACGCTCACCGGGGGTTCGAATCCCTCCTCCTCCGCCATCCTTCGCCTTGCGGGCTTCGGATGGCGCGGCCAGCCCTCCGAGTGCCGCAGGTTCAAGCAGACCGTGCAAAGCCGTACGGCGGAGGACGCCCGGCGCAGCCCCGGCGAAGCAGGGCCGCGAGCCAAACCCGCATCCAACGCGGCGCCTTCGTTCCTGCGGAACAGGTTTTCGAATACGCTGGAACCGCGGATGTTTCCCTGTCGATCGCCCGATCGCGGTCAGACGAACTGTCCGTCGCGCATCGGCCGCACGACATCGCAACGCTGGGCGATGTCGGGGTTGTGGGTCACGAGCACCACGGCCTGGCCGTTCTCCCGCGCCAGCCGGCACAGGAGGTCGAAGACCTGCGCGGAATTGCGCTGGTCGAGGTTTCCAGTCGGTTCGTCGGCGAGCACGATCGAGGGCGAGTTCGCAAGGGCACGCGCGATGGCGACGCGCTGCTGCTCGCCGCCGGAGAGCTGGGTGGCAAGGCGTTTCGATTTGTCGCCCAGACCCACCTCCGTGAGGAGCTGCTGGGCCCGCGCTTCCATATGCCCGGGGCTGAGTCGCCCGAGCTTGCGCATGGGCATCATGACATTCTCCAGCGCGGTGAACTCCGGCAGGAGGAAATGGAACTGGAAGACGAAGCCGATGTGCTCGCAGCGGATCGCCGTGCGGGCGACATCATCGATCTGGCCCATGGGGCGGCCGTCGATCCAGACCTCGCCGGCGTCGGTGCGATCAAGCAGGCCGAGCAGGTACAGCAACGTGCTCTTGCCGCAGCCGGAGGGGCCGACGATCGCGTAGACCTTGCCACGCTCGGCGGCGAAATCCACGCCGCGCAGGACATGGACGCGCCCCTCGCCGGTGCCGAGGTAGCGGTGCACGTCGCCGCAGGAGATCGCGAGGTCGAGGGAAGCGGTCGGTTCGCTCATTGGGAGGTCCCCCGGATCACGTCGCCCGGTTCCAGTCGCGCCGCACGCCGGGCGGGGATGAAGCTCGCAGCCATCACGACGACGCTCGCCGTGGCCGCGGCGGCGACGTAGTGCCAGATTGACCACGCAACGACAAAGCTGTCCGTGGAGAAGATGCCGCGGATCCGGATCGGCAGTCGCGAGACGCCGTAGGTGACCACCGCCCCGAAGATCCAGCCGAGGATCACGCCGCCGGTCAGCACGATCGCCCCCTGCCAGAGGAAGATCCGCGCGATGTCCTGCCGGGTGTAGCCCATCGAACGCAGGATCGAGATCTCCTTGGTCTTCTCCATGACGATCATCGCCAGCGTATTGAACATTCCGAGGCCCGAGATGAGGATGATGGTGGAGACGGTCAGCGCGGACGAGACTCGCAACGCGCGAAACACCTCGAGCCAGGTCTTCTCCCGCACCTGCCAGGGATTCACGGCGTGCTGCAGGGTCTCCTGCATGTGCGCGGCGTCGGCCTGGGCGCGGTTGCGATCCGCCAGGGCGACCTGCAGGAACGAGGCGCCGTTGGGTTTGTGCAGGAGCGACCGGCACTCCTGCATGTGCATGTAGATGCGTTGGCGGTCGATCTCGCTCACCCCGGTCTCGAAGATCGCCGAGACGCGGTAATGCCGCATCTGGCCGCTGGCCTCGAGGGTGATCGGCTCCCCCACGTTGATGCCCAGCCGGTTCGCTAGGACGCGGCCGACGATCACGCCGGCCGGGTTGATGCGGAAGTCGTTCAGATGGCCGAAAACGATCTGTTGGCCCAGGTCGGACACCTTGAGCAGGTCGTTGATCGCGACGCCGTAGACGCGTGCCGAGTCGCTGCGCAGGCTGCCTCGGACCAGCACCGCGCCGGTGACCACCTCCGCGATGCCGGTGACATTCTGGAACTGGGCGACCGCCTTGGTCAGGCGGTCCGGTTCGGCGATGCCCTCGATGTACTTGACGCTGTCGCGATGTTCGAAGTCGAAGCTCGAGCCATCGCTCGACATCGAGCGCAGGGTGTCCTGGATGCCGTCCTCGATGCGGATGGCGCCATTGGTGCCGAGGATGGTCTTGATGAAGAACTCCTCGAAGCCGCTCGTCTGCGCCTGGGTGACAATGAAGAAGCCGACGCCGAAGACGATGCCGGCGAGGCTCATGATCATGGAGCGCCGCTTGGCGGTGAGAAACCGCAGAGCGATGCGAATGTTGGGCGACATCAGACGGGCTTGGCTGAGGGTGCGGGGGCGGAGCTCACGATTTGGGCTCGTGGAGGGAGACTCGGTCCCCGGCACGGAAACGATCGAGATCCTCGACGATCACCAGCTCACCCTGATCGACGCCGCGCAGGATCTCGACCGAGTTGAGGCTGGTGAAGCCCACTTCGACCGTGCGGATCTGCACGCGGCCATCCTTCACCACGAAAACGTTGCGGCCCAGCAGCGCACGCCGCGGGATGACGATCGCCTCGTCGCGCGCGTCGACGATGATGTTCACCTCGCCCGTGATACCCGGGACGAGCAGCTTGGGATCGATCTCGGCGGAGAGGTGGACCATGTAGCGCTGCGTGAGTGGATCGGCGGCGGGGAGGATCTTCTCCACCCGGCCGGTGTACTGGGCAACGCCGTAGCTGAGGAAGCGCAGGGTCGCCTTCTGGCCGATCTTCAAACCGGAGAAATTCTCCTCGCTGATCTTCGCCTCGATCACGCGGCTGTCCGCGATGATGGTCGCGACCGCCTCACCGGGGGAGATGAGGTCGCCGGGATTGACGAACACGGCGGAGACAATGCCGTCGACGGGCGAACGCACCGTCATGAGGTCGCGTTTGCGTTCGGCGACCTTGAGCTCGGTCTGGATCCTCGCCAGCGCCTGCTCGTTGGCGACCGTCTCGAGCTCGAGCTTCTGCTCGATCTGCTTCACAAGGCGGTTCTGGCGCTCGACATCGACCGCGGAGACGGTGCCCGCCTTGAGCTGGCGTTCCAACGCGGCAAACTGGTCGCGGGCGTTGAGCAGCTCGAACTGGGTTGCAGAGCCGATGTCGATCCGGCGCTGGATGGCGTCCCGATCATGCTGCAGCTGCTCGATCTGCAGAGCGATGTCGGTGCGGTCGAGCTCGATAAGCACGCCACCGGTCTGTGCCTTGGAGCTCAGGTCGAGCTTGCTCCCGGTCACGCGACCGCCGACTTCGCTCTTCACCTGCAGCGCGCGCTCGGCGAGCACGGTGAGCGACCCCGGCACGGCGTTGATCGCCCGTTCCTTCCGGGCGGCCACGACCGTCGCGGTGGGGCGCATCATCTGCAGGCCCAGCCAGACGGCGATGGCGACGAGGGCAATGATTCCGAGAAGCTTCAGTTTGAGGGACATCGCAAAAGAGGATCAGTGCTGGACCGCCGGTTTGCCCAAAGGATCCAGACCGCGGGAGGAAACATACTGGACATTGGCGCTGAGGTGCGCCGCGAGCGTCTGCTGGGCGACATAGAACAACGTGTTCATGTTGCTGATCGCGGTGTCGACCTGCTCCTGCGAGGCCTCCCCTCGCTGGGCGAGCTCCTTGTGGTAGTCGACCCCTTCCCGCGCCATGCGGAGGCGCATCTTGGCGTTCTGATAGGCCTGCCAGGTGAAGCTCACGCTCTGTTCCTCGCGGCGTTGATCGCGCTCGAGGGATTCGCGCAGGTTCGCGAGCCGCTGTTCGGCGCGGCGAAGCCGCGTGTAGCCGGCGAGCCGCTGGCCCCGGCTGCTGAAACCGTCGAAGATCGTCCAGTTGATCTGGGCGCCCGCGTACCAGGTGTCGGTCTGGTACTTGTTGTAGGCATTGAGGTCGCGGTTGATCTCGTCGCGCGAGACGCCGGCGACCAAGCCGAGTTTCGGGAAGAGCGCGTAGCGGGGGCCGACGAGCCCGAGCTTGGCGCGCTCCACATCCTTCTCCGCCGCCGCGATACGGTCGTCCTGCTGGTTGGCGCTGCTCGCCACTAGGGAGGCAGTGGCAGGAGCCGCTGCGACCTCCGCGATCAGCTCGGGGATGTCCGCCTCGGTGAACTGGCTTTCGCCACTCAGGCTCCGGAAGGTCGCGAGGGCGAAATCCAGGTCCGCCCGGGCCCGTTGCTCGGCCAGGCTCGCCTCGTCCAAGCGCAATTGCTCGGACATGATCTGGCCGTAGGTGATCTGGTTGGCGCTGTAGCGGGCCTGCTGGCGGGCGAGATTCTCCTCCGCCATGCGGCGCGCGAAAGTGGTGTTGCTCACCGCAATCTTCGCCAGCACCAAGCCCATGTAGCTGGCGCGCACCTCGGCCGCGAGCCCGCGGTAGGCCTCGGCGTAGTTGATCACCGCGAGCTCGCGATCGATCCGGGCGATCTTGCGCGCGGCCTGCAGCGCGCCCCAGTGCCAGAGGCCCTGGTTGAGCGAAAAGTTGTAGTAGAATTTCTCGTTGTTGCTGGAGATGTCGCCCTGCGGGCCCGCATCGGCCCGGGTCTCGCGCTGCCACTGGTACTGAACATAGCCGCCGATCTGGGGCAGGCTGCTGGCGCGCGCCATGTAGTGGTCGGCCTCGCTCTGCGCCAGATCGAGGTTCTTCTCGATCATGCGCGGCGACTGCCGCATGGCGGTCTCGACGAGCGGCCGCAGTTGCGGCATGACATCTTCCGGCAGGGTCAACGCGCCATCCGTGGCAGCATTGCCCGAGTATGAGATTCCCATCAGCGACAGGGCCAAGGCGGCGCGCGCAGTGATCTTGTTCATGGAGTTTGCATTCGGTTCACGCGGCGCGCGGCATCACCCATCGGCAGCACACCGTTTCGATACAGAAGAGGTGAGTGCGACAGTGCGGCCAATAGGCGTCAAACCCCAAAAGCCAACCGATGCGGGGGAAGGTGCGGCCCCGCGGAAAATTCGTTGCCTCGGACTGAGGCGCCGTATGGATTCCGCCGCTCGCATGCAAACCAGCGCACACGTCGGGAACTCGAGGTGGGGGGCGTTCGACGGCCTCTCGCCGTTGTTCCGCCACCGCTCCCTCGTGTGGCAGTTCATCGTGCGCAACGTCGAACTGCGGCACAAGGGCAGCCACCTCGGGCTGATCTGGTCGTTCCTCAATCCGCTGCTGATGCTGGGGTTGTATGTCTTTGTGTTCGGATACGTCTTCGGGGCCAAGGATCCCGGGGAGGACCCGAAAGCCTATGCCTTGGGGATCTTTGTCGGGCTCACGCTCTTCCATCTGGTCGCGGAGGTCTTCGGCGTGGCGCCCACGATCATCGTGGCGAACCCGAACTTCGTGAAGAAGGTCGTGTTTCCCCTGGAGGTGCTGCCCGTGGCGACCGTCGGGGCGTCCTTCGTGCATTTCCTCATCAGTATGGGGTTGATTCTGCTGGGTGCGGCGTTTGTGGGCACGGGACTCGGCGCCGACATCATCTGGCTCCCCGCCATCCTCCTGCCGGTGATGCTCCTGACGCTCGGTCTGGCCTGGGCCGTATCCGCCATCGGAGTGTTCTTCCGCGACATCGCGCAGTTCACCGGCTTCCTGAGCATGGCGTTGATGTTCAGCAGCGCGATCTTCTATCCGGCCGCGATGATCGCAAGGCAATCCGAGTTGGCCTGGTCCATTCTGCGGTTCAACCCCCTCATCCACGCGATCGAGCTGGCGCGCGACGTGATTCTGCGGCACCAGCCCGTGTCGTTGGCCTCGCTCGGCTACCTGTATGCGGTGGGTCTCGCCAGCGCCGCCGCCGGCTACTGGGTTTTCCGGAAGCTCCGCCCCGCCTTCGCCGACGTGCTCTAGCCGCGACCACCGTTGCGTCGTCCTCCCTCTTCACTCACCACTCCGCCCTCCCCAAGCCATGCCACGCGCGTTCATCACCGGAATCACCGGGCAGGACGGCTCCTATCTCACCGAACTGCTGCTCGAGAAAGGGTACGAGGTGCACGGACTGGTGCATCGCCCCGACACCCTCCCGCACAGCAACATCGGGCATCTGGTCAACAACCCGGCCATCGCCGGAAAACAGCTCTTCCTCCACAACGGTTCCTACGAGGACGCCACCCACCTGCGCCGGATCATCGCCAAGGCGCGGCCGCAGGAGTTCTATCACCTCGCCGGCCAGTCGAGCCCGCGCCTGAGCCTGGAGCTTCCCGAGGCGACGGTCGACAGCATCGGCATGGGCACCCTGCGTCTGCTCGAGATCCTGCGCGACCTGCCGGAACCGACGAAGTTCCTCTACGCCTCCTCCAGCGAGGTATTCGGTTCTCCCCCGCATTCGCCCCAGGACGAGCTCACCCCCGTCAACCCCACGACCCCCTACGGCGCGGCGAAGGCGTTTTCGCAGCACATGGCGCGCATCTACCGCATCGCCTACGGTCTGCCGACGTGCTCCGCCATCCTCTACAACCACGAGTCCCCGCGCCGAAGCGGCACGTTCGTCACGATGAAGATCGCGCGCGCCGCCGCGCGCATCAAGAAGGGGCAGCAGTCCGAACTGGTGCTTGGCAGCCTCGGTGGCCGACGCGACTGGGGCTGGGCGCCTGATTATGTACGCGGCATGTGGATGATGCTCCAGGCCAACCCCGTCGACGATTTCATCCTCGCCACCGGCGAGCTGCACTCGGTCGAGGAGCTCGTGTCGATTGCCTTCGAGAGCGTTGGCCTGCAATGGCGCGACTACGTGAAACACGATCAGAAACTCGTCATGACGGTCGAGCCCACCTCCTCCTGCGGCAACCCCGCCAAAGCCCGCCGCCTCCTCGGGTGGGAGAACACCGTGCCGTTCCCGTCCATGATCACCCGCTTGGTCGAGGCCGAACTCGCAAAGATCAGTTGAATTCATCGGGCAACAACCGCTTCTCCCTTCCTCCACCTCCTCTCGCCTTTCGCCTCTCGCCTCACTTATGAAACGCGCACTCATCACCGGCATCACAGGCCAGGACGGCTCCTACCTCGCCGAACTCCTTCTGGCCAAGGGCTACGAAGTTCACGGCATCGTCCGCCGCTCCAGCTCCGTCACCCGCACCCGCATCGATCATCTCCGTGGCTACGAGCAGGGCGAGAACCAGCGCCTTTTCCTCCACTACGGCGACCTCGCCGACGCCGTCGCCCTCGTCAAGCTGCTCTACAAGATCCAGCCCGACGAGATCTACAACCTCGCCGCCCAGAGCCACGTGCGCGTGAGCTTCGACATCCCCACCTACACCGGCGATGTGACCGGCCTCGGCGCGCAGCGTATTCTCGAGGCCATCATCGAGTCCGGCATCGGCAAGAAGGTGCGCTATTACCAGGCCTCCTCCTCGGAGATGTTCGGCAAGGTGCAGGCGGTGCCCCAGACCGAGACGACGCCGCTCTACCCGCGCTCGCCCTACGCGTGCGCCAAGGTCTACGCGCACTACCTCACGATCAACTACCGCGAGTCCTACAACCTCTTCGCCTGCTCAGGCATCCTCTTCAACCACGAGTCCCCGCGCCGCGGCGAGAACTTCGTGACCCGCAAGATCACCCTCGCGGCCGCCCGCATCAAACTCGGTCTCCAGAAGGATCTCTATCTGGGCAACATCGACTCCAAGCGGGACTGGGGCTACGCCGCCGAGTACGTCGAAGGCATGTGGCGCATGCTCCAGCAGGACCAGCCCGACGACTACGTGCTCGCCACCAACGAGACCTGGACGATCAAGGATTTCCTCGAAGCCTCGTTCGGCCATCTCGGTCTCGAGTGGCAGAAGCACGTGAAGTTCGACGAGCGCTTCCTCCGCCCCGCCGAGGTCGATCTGCTCATCGGCGACTACTCGAAGGCCAAAGCCAAACTCGGCTGGGAACCCAAGACGCGCATGCACGGTCTCGCGAAGCTCATGGTCGACTCCGACCTGAAACTCGCCGCCGCCGAGGCCGCCGTCCCGACCCGCTGAAACCGTCGTCGGCCCCGTCTGCCGCACCGCGCCGGCCCGCCGGTGCGGTTTTGCGTTTTCGGTGGCCGCGCGCCCAGCTCCGTTCTCGACCTGCCCGAGCCACCGCCGTACGAATTCAACGAATGTCCGACGACATCGTCATCTCCGTCGACAACATCTCCAAAGCCTACCGGATCTGGAATGATCCTGGGGCGCGCCTGAAGTCGCCGCTCGTCCGGACCTGCGGCAGCCTTTTTCCCCGGCACTCCACCCCTCGCCGCCGGTGCGAAGCCAAAGCCGCCGGCTACTACCGCGACTTCTACGCACTGAAAGACATCTCCTTCCAAGTCCGCAAAGGGGAGAGCGTGGGCATCATCGGCCGCAACGGCTCCGGCAAGTCCACCCTGTTGCAGATCATCGCCGGCACCCTGCAACCCACCACCGGCTCAGTCC
>JAEZSJ010000012.1 GCA_023443985.1 Verrucomicrobiota bacterium
CGGCCCCTCGATGATGTGGAGCGGGCGCGGGTATTTGGCGGTGTTGGCGCGGGCCTCCTCGGTGTCGGCCTCGACGAAGGTGTCGATGCCCTTCACGAGCGCGTGGGAGAGGCGCTGTTCGACGGGGAGCGAGCGCCAGGCGTCGGCGGCGGAAATCTGAGATTTGAGATCTGAGATTTGAGATTTGTCGCCGGCGGCGGCGACAGCCGCGGCCTTGATTTCGTCGGCGAGGGCGACGAGGCGCTCGGTGGCGTCGGGGCGGCGGTTGAGGAGGACGTCCTCGATGTGGGTGAGGAGGTTCGGCTCAATCTCCTCGTAGACGCCGAGCATGCCGGCGTTGACGATGGCCATATCGAGGCCAGCAGCGATGGCGTGGTAGAGAAAGGCGGCGTGCATCGCCTCGCGCACGGGGTTGTTGCCGCGGAAGGAGAACGAGACGTTGGAGACGCCGCCGGAGGTCTTCGCGTGCGGGAGGGTGCGCTTGATGATCCGCACGGCCTCGATGAAATCGACGGCGTAGTTGTTGTGCTCGTCGATGCCGGTGGCGACGGTGAGGACGTTGGGGTCGAAGATGATGTCCTCGGACGGGAAGCCGACCTGGTCGACGAGGAGATGGTACGCGCGGGTGCAGATGCGGACCTTGTCGTCGCAGGAGGCGGCCTGGCCCTGCTCGTCGAACGCCATCACGACCGCGGCGGCGCCGTAGCGGCGGAGCAGGCGCGCGCGGCGGAGGAACTCGGCCTCGCCCTCCTTGAGCGAGATTGAGTTAACGATGCCCTTTCCTTGGATACACTGGAGGCCGGCCTCGAGCACGGACCACTTCGAGGAATCGAGCATGATCGGCACGCGCGCGATCTCGGGCTCGGCGGCGATCAAGTTGAGGAACTTCACCATCGTGGCCTCGCCATCGACGAGGGCCTCGTCGACGTTGATGTCGATCACGGTCGCGCCGGCCTCCACCTGCTGGCGGGCGATGGCGAGAGCGGACTCCCAGTCGCCGGCCTTGATGGCCTTGGCGAACTTCGGGGAGCCGGTGATGTTGGTGCGCTCGCCGACGACGAGGAAACTGGAGGCGTTGCGGGACATGATGGGAAGGCGAGAAGTGAGAGGCTAGAGGCGAGAGGACGGAGCGGCAGTGGACGGTGGACGATCTGGACTGCGTGGACGAAGTGGACGCGTGACGGACGGCGCGGATCAGGTTCGGAAGTAGGCTATCGCGCCGAGGGCGGCGAAGGTCACGAGGGTCGAGAGAATGAGCAACATGGAGGAGCGGCGGATGTCGCGGGCATCGGCGCCGGGGGCGTCGGCGGGGTCGCCGAGCCAGAGGTCGCAGACTCTCACCCCGTTCTTGAAGAGCGGGCCGATCAAGCGGCGGCGCAGCGCACCTGCGATGGTGCATTCGGGCCAGCCGCTGTTTGGGCCGGGCACGAGGGCATGCTGCCTGCGGCCGATGCGCCAGGCGGTGCGACCGTCGAAGCCGGGCAGGAGCGAGGCGAGGCAAGAGAGCAGCAGCCAGCTCCAGCGCGCGGGGAGAAAGTTGGCGAGGTCGTCGGTGCGCGCGCCGCACCAGCCGAAGCGCAGGTAGCGGTCGGATTTGTAGCCGACCATGCTGTCCATCGTGCTCACGATCTTGAAGAGCACGCCCGCGAGCGGGCCGAAGCAGAGGAGGAAGGCGAGCGGCGAGAGCACCCCGTCGACGAGATTCTCGGCCATGCTCTCGACAGCACCGCGGCCGCAGGCGGCGAGGTCCATCTTGTCGGTGTCGCGGCCCACGAGCATGGAAACGTGGTGACGCGCCGCGGCGAGATCGCCGCGGGCGATGGCGCGGGCGATGCGTTCGCCGTGGGCGATGAGGTCGCGCAGGGCGAGGCAGGCCCAGCAGACGAGGCCCGCCGCGGCGTCGAACGCGTACGGGTGCAGCGCGTGCGCGGCGGCGAGAAACGCGAAGACCAGCGGCAGCACGGTGCCGGCGAGGAGGAGCAACAGCGCGATGCCGCCGGCGTAGCCGTTGGCGCCGAGGCGGAAGAGAAGACGTTCGTAGGCGAGCAGGAGGCGACCGAGCAGGCGGATCGGGTGGGCGGCGAAGATCGGGTCGCCGATCAACGCATCGAGCGCGAGACCGAGCGCGGCCCAGAGGAAGAAACGCGGTTCGAGGAACCCGACGGAGGCATGGAGCGCGTCGGTGAGAGTGGCGGCGAGTGCGGACATCTCAACGGCGCCACTTGGTCACCCAGCCGAGCGCGATGGCGCGGGTGACGAGTTCGACGGCGGCGGGCAGGAGCGATTCCGGCGCGACGGACAGATCGACGGGCAGGGCGTCGACGAGCGCGGCGCGCAGCGTGGCGAAATCCTCGGGACGGGTGGCGAGGCCGGCGGCGAGGAGCGCGGCCTGGTTGATGAGCGCTTCGCGCGCGGTGGCGGGCGCGAGGGTGCCGGCGAGCGTGCGGTCGAGCACGGCGGCCAGCGCGTACGCGGCGGCGGCGGTCTGCGGTTCGTAGATGACGGGGTTCCAGTTGTCCTTGAGAAGCTGGCACTGGGCGGCGTCGAGATGGCGGGCGAGCTGCGTCTTGAAGGTTTCCTCCTTCAGGCCGAAGCGGCCGAGGGCGTGGAAGATCGAGCGGGTGTAGCTGCGTTCGAGGCCGTTGCCCCAGCGGAGCGCCTCGAGGGTGGCGTCGCGCACGGCGCGGCCGATGAGCTCGCCGGCTTTCGTGTGTTTGCCGGTCCAGGTGCGCGCGGAGGGGCCGGCGGCGGGCGCGGCGATGGCGTACTGGTCGGTGCCGGTGCCGGTGGCGAGGCGCCACGAGGAGAGGCTGCCGACGGCGAGCTCGAGGAGCGCGGAGGTCTTGGCCTCGGTCATCGTCATCGCGGCGCGGGCGAGTGCGGCGTCGCTGAGCGGGGCGGAGAGGAGGAGGAGGGTATTGATTGTGCCGCTGTGCGTACCGGGCTGCTTGGTGGCGGCGTCGGCGGGGACGGTGCGGACCCATTTGCCATCGGCCTCGTCGTAGCAGGCGGTGTCCCCGGCGCTGCCGGCGTTGCCGGTCACGCCGCCGGTGACGATCGCGGTGACGGAGAGTTCGCCGTGCGTGTGCGTGGCGATGCCGAGGTACTGCATCGCGGCGGCGGTGCCCATGACGGCGGTGGTCGCGGGCGCGAGGGCGAGCTCGTCGCAGACGCAGCGGTGGTAACCCTCGGGGCCGAGACCGGTGATGTAGGCGAAACGCTCCTGGTGCTTCACCGGTTCGCAGCTCTGGTGGTTGACGAGGTGGCGCACATCGGTGCGCAGGCCGCCGTTGACCGTGCAGGTGCTGAGAACCTTGGCCTGCATCCGCAGTTCGGCGACGACATGGCGACCGCGGCGCGCGACGAGGGCGAAGGGCGAGTCGAAGACCGGCAGGGCGTGGGCGGGGGAGGCGGGCATTTTCGATGAGGGATTGCCGAATTGCGATTGGGCGGAGCGGAGGGAGCGATGCCCGTCAGTAGTTCGAATAGGTCCTCTGGGTTGTACGGGACTTATCGAAACTGTTTCACCCCACCACCAGCGGCTCGAGTCCGGAGAGGCGGAGGGCGGGCTCCAGGGCGGGAGTGCGGCGGGGGGCGAGATCCTTCACTGCAGCGGCGAGGGCGGCGATGTGGTCGGGCGTGGTGCCGCAGCAGCCGCCGACGAGGTTGAGCCAGCCGCGGGCGGCGTAGTCGCGGAGGACGGTGGCCATGTCGGCCGGCGTTTCGTCGTAGCCGCCGAAGGCGTTGGGCAGGCCGGCGTTCGGGTAGCAGGTGACGTGGCACTCGGCGAGGGCGGCGAGCTCCTCGAGGTACGGGCGCATGTCCTTCGCGCCGAGTGCGCAATTGAAGCCGACCGAGAACGGCCGCACGTGGCGCACGCTGTGGTAGAAGGCGGAGACCGTCTGGCCGGAGAGCGTGCGGCCGGAGGCGTCGGTGATGGTGACGCTGATCATCACCGGAACGCGGATACCGAGTTCGTCGAAGAGCGACTCGGTGGCGAAGAGCGCGGCCTTGGCGTTGAGGGTGTCGAAGATGGTTTCGATCAACAGGGCGTCGACGCCGGCGGTGAGGAGGGCGCGGATCTGCTCGGTGTAGGCGGCGACGACCTGCGGCCAGACGACGGCGCGGAACTCCGGGCGGTTGACGTCGGGGGAGAGGGAGAGCGTGCGGTTGAGCGGGCCCACGGCGCCGGCGACAAAGCAGCGGCGGCCGGGCGTGGCAGCCTCGGCGGCGCGCGCAGCGGAGCGGGCGCAGGCGACGGCGGCGGAGTTGATCTCCGCGGCGAGGTGCTCGGTCTTGTAGTCGGCCTGCGAGATGGCGGTGGCGTTGAAGGTGTTGGTCTCGACGAGGTCGGCGCCGGCGGCGAAGTAGCGCGCGTGGATCTGGGTGACGATGTCGGGACGAGTGAGGCAGAGGAGGTCGTTGTTGCCCTTCAGATCGTGCGGGTGGCTGGCGAAACGCGGGCCACGGAAATCGGCCTCCTGCAGCTGGTAGGTCTGGATCATCGAGCCCATGGCGCCGTCGAGGATGGCGATGCGGCCGGCGAAGAGCGCGGCGAGGGCGGCGGCGGAGTCGGTGGTGTAGACGTGAGGAGCGGCGGCCATGGTGCGCGGAACATGAGGAGGAAGCTCCCCTGGTCAAAGCAAAACATATCAATGAAAGCGGATTCGTTGATTCGTCCACAGCACCTCGGTGCGGCAACGTCCGGCGTCGCACTTGCCATTGCCCGGCGCGGGTGTTCGCCTGTCCACCTTTGTCACAGCCATGCGCCTCCCCTTCTTCGCCTTCCTGACGCTCGGTGTCGTGCCCTTCGGGGCCGCGAATCCTGCCTCCATCACTCCGGCCGAGCCGACGCCCCCCGCCGCGGTGCACTCGCCGGCGGGCCCGTCCCTCACGACGGCGCAACGGGAGGCGCTGCGCGAGCTGGCGCGGCGAGCCCAGGCGGAGCTGCGGGTGGAGATCCTGCCGTTCTGGCTGATGCACGCGCGCGATCGGGAGCGCGGCGGATTCTTCGGCAAGATCTCGAACGACCTGGAGGTGCGCGAGGGCGAGCCGCGGGGCTCGTTGCTGACCTCGCGCATCCTCTGGACCTTCTCGGCGGCGCAACAGCGGTATGGAACGTGGGACTACCGCGAGATGGCGCGCTGGGCCTTCGCCGACCTGCAACAACGTTTCTGGGACAACGAGCACGGCGGCGTGCTCTGGTCGACGCGGGCCAACGGCAAGCCGTTGGAGACGCGCAAGCAGGTCTACGCCCAGGCCTTTGCGATCTACGGCTGCGCCGAGTACCATCGCGCCACCGGCGACGCCGCCGCGCTCGAGCGCGCCATCGAGCTCTACCGCCTGCTCGAGGCGCACGCCTACGACCGGGAGCAGGGCGGCTATTTCGAGGCCTTCGCCCGCGACTGGAAGCCGCTGCCGCCGGACGCGCGCAACCTCATCGGTGCGGACGAGCCGAAATCGCAGAACACGATGCTCCACGTGATGGAGGCGTACACGAACCTCTACCGGGTCTGGCCCGACGATGGCCTGCGGCGCCGGTTGGCGGAGCTGGTCGACCAGATGATCACCCGCGTGCTCGATCCGCAGACCAAGCACCTGCACCTGTTCCTCGCCGCCGACTGGGCGCCGCGTTCGCGCGATGTCTCGTACGGCCATGACATCGAGTTCAGCTGGCTGGTGCTCGAGGCCGCCGAAGTGCTCGGTGACCGCGCGCTGGTGGAGCGACTGCAGCCGATCGCGCTCTCGATCGCACGCGTGACGCTCGGCGAAGGGGTGGCCCCCGATGGGGGACTCTACAACGAGGGCGGCCCCACCGGGGTGACCGACCGCAGCAAACACTGGTGGCCGCAGGCGGAGGCGGTGGTGGGGTTTCTGAATGCGTACCAGGTTTCCGGCGACGATTCCTTCCTGCGCGCCTCGCAGCGCACCTGGGATTTCATCGAGACGCGCATCGCCGACCGCGAGCACGGGGAGTGGTTCTGGGGCCGCGACGCCCGCGGGCGCGTGCTCGAACGCCAGCCGAAGGTCGGCCTGTGGAAATGCCCGTACCACAACGGCCGGGCCTGCTTGGAGCTGGTGGCGCGCGTCGAGAAGCTGTTGGGCGAGCCGGTGAAGTGAACCGGGCGCCCGCCGGCGGCGCGGCTCAGACGGGGCGCGACGGATCGAGCCGCGTGATCAGTTCGGGATACGCCTCCTGCGCGGGCGAGTCGGCGAGGTAGCGGCGAGCCTCCGCCCGGCGCCCCCGCGAGAGCAGGCCGGCGAAGACGTGGAGCTCGAACTGTCGGCGGAGCTCGGCGTGGGCCTCCAGCAGGTCGAAGCGGACGAGCAGGAAGAGGAGGGACTCGATCGTCGAGAACTGGTGGTCGGCCTGCTGGGCACGGAGCTGGAAACGGCTCTCCCCCGACATCGGCAGGCGCACGGTGCGGCCCCAGCCGGCGAGGTCGCGCAGGAGGTCGGACGCCTGTTTCCAACTCCCGTCGATCAGCAGGACCTGCGTCGTCTGCGGTGTGGCGTCGGCCGGGGGCAATTCGCCCTGCGGATGCAGGATCCAGAGCTCGCGGCCGGGGCGCACAATCCGGTCGCGCTCCAAGGCCCGTCCGCCGCCGCCGATGAACAGGCTGGTGTCCGGCAGCAGCCGTTTCACGAGGTGGCCGGTGCTGCTCGGGCGGTACTGCTCGCAGTAGTGCATGAGCACATCCACCGCCAGCGGGAGGGCGAGCGGCCGGTGCGCCGCGCAGATGCACCACCGCGGCGGCAGCCGACAGGCGGGACAACGGGGGCTGGGGCGGGCGACGACGGCGCGCGGCATACTGCCTCCATCGCGCGCGAGGCCGGCGGGCCGGTCAACGCCGGACTGCGACCGCCGAAAAGGTATCGTTGTGGCGGACGAACACGGCGGGAGACGGATGCATAGTCCGGGCACGAGCGTGCTTTGGAGCTGGTTTTTCCGCCGTTTCCCTTAACGTAGGCGCCCATGCACAATCCCAGCATGCTGCTGTTCGCCCTGACCATGACCACCTGCCTCGGCGCCGAAACGGCGTCTCCCGCCGCGGCCGCGCCGGTGACCGATCCCGCCTTCGTGTGGGACCTCTCGCTCCTCTACAAGGACCAGGCAGCCTTCGCCGCCGCGAAGGCCTCGCTCGTGGCGGACCTCCCGAAATTGCAGCAGTACCGGGGCCGGCTCGGCGAGAGCGCGGCCACGTTGCGCGAGGCGATGGAGCTGCTCACGGATCTCCAGGGCCGCTACATCCGCCTCGGCACCTACGCCGGGCTCGCCTCGGACGAGGACCTGCGCGACGCGCCCGCGATGGAGCGAAACCAGGAGATGGATATGCTCGCGTCCGAGCTCTCCAACGCCGCGAGCTTCGTGAACCCCGAGCTGCTCGCCGTGGGCGAGGCCCGGCTGCGCGGCTTCCTCGACAGCGAACCCGGCCTGGCCGACCACCGTTTTCCGATCCTCGACACGCTGCGCAACGCGCCGCACACGCTGGGCGCGGAGGCCGAGTCCGTCCTGTCGTCGGTGGGCATGATCGCCGACGCGCCGAGCTCGCTCTACGGCGTGCTCGCCAATGCCGATCTGCCGTGGCCCAAGATCAAGCTCTCCGACGGCACCGAGGCGCTGCTCAACCAGGCCGGCTACACGCGCTGGCGGGCGGTCTCGAACCGCGCGGACCGGCAGGCGGTGTTCGAGGCGTTCTGGGGCAAGATGAAGGAGTACGAGCGCACGTTCGGTGTGGCGCTCTTCTCCCAGATGAAGAACGACTGGTTCAATGCGCGGGTGCGGAAATACCCGAGCTCGCTCGCCGCGGCGCTGTCCGGCGGCAACGTCCCCGAGGCGGTCTATCGCGCGCTGCTCGCCGAGACCAACGCGAACCTCCCGACGCTCCACCGCTACTTCAAGCTGCGCGCCCGGATGCTCGGCGTGGCCGATCTGCGCTACTGGGACATCTATCCGCCGCTCGTGACGCTCGAGAAGCAGTTCCCCTACGAGCAGGCCAAGGCGCTCACCCTCGCCGCCGTGCGACCGCTTGGCGCCGAGTACGTGGCGTCGATGACGAAGAGCATCAACGGCCGCTACGCCCACGTCTATCCGCAGACCGGCAAGCGCTCCGGGGCGTACATGAGCGGCAGCGTGCACGATGCGCATCCGTACGTGCTGCTTAACTACAACGACGACTACGAGTCGGTCTCCACGTTTGCGCACGAGTGGGGCCACGGCCAGCACTCGGTGCTGGCGAACCGCACGCAGCCCGCGCCGCTGGCGCAGTACAGCATCTTCACCGCGGAGATCGCCTCGACCTGCAACGAGGCGCTGCTCCTCGACCACATGCTCAAGATCGCGAAGGACGACGACGAGCGGCTCTACTATCTGGGCAGCGCGCTCGAGGGGCTGCGCGGTACGTTCTTCCGCCAGGCGATGTTCGCCGAGTTCGAGCTCCGCATCCACGAGGAGGTCGAGAAGGGCAACGCCCTCTCGGGCGAGGGTCTCACGAAGATCTATGGCGAGATCCTCCGCCGCTACCACGGCGACTCCGAGGGCGTGTTGAAGATCGACGACCTCGTCACGATCGAGTGGGCGTACATCCCGCATTTCTACCGCAACTTCTACGTCTACCAATACGCGACCTCGATCGCCGCCTCCCAGGCGTTCGCGGAGCGTATCCTCGCCAAGGAGCCAGGAGCGGTGGAGACGTACCTCGGCCTGCTGAAGGCCGGCGGCAGCGACTACCCCTACGATCTCGTGAAGAAGGCGGGCGTGGATCTCGCCACGCCGGAGCCCTACCGCGCCCTGGTGCGTCGCATGAACGCGATCATGGACCAGATCGAGGCGATCCTCGCGACGCGCGGCCAGTGAGCCGCGCGTGCACGCGAAGACACGGCTTGGGCGCGCCCGCGGGGGCGCGCCTTTTTTATCGCCCGCGCACTACAGAAATTCGGGGGAAAATTCGCCGCCGGCCACTGGCGGGGCGGCGGGCGCGGGCGTACCTTTCGCGCGGTCCCAAGGAGGCGCCATATGAGTCGCGGTACGATCCAGGAGTTCCTCGATGCAGCGGCGGGCACGGCAAGCCAGGTGTTCGGGGAACCGACGCAGCGAGTCGCCCACGGGGGCGGTGCCGCGATGCCGGAGCAGAGGACACGCCTCCTGATCGGAGTCGGGTCAGGGGACCGAGTCGGTGAATGCCGTGCCCGCCAGCGGGGGCGGCCGGGCGCGATTCGGCCCGGCTTGCCGGCGATCGAGCATCGCAGTGCGCGCGGGCATTGAATCATGCCCGACGGGCAGCGAAGCCGCGCCGCGGGCGTTCGGGCAGGGAAACAGCCGGTGGGCGACCACCGGCTGTCCGGTTGATGGAGCCCGTGCGGGCGTTCAGGGGCCGCTGGCGGCCAACGCCCCCAGCGGTGTGTCCACCGCCTCAAGCAGGTTCTCGAGCTCGCCGAACGCTTCGGTTTCCATCGTCAGGACGCGGGCGAGCACCTCAGTCTCGCGCTCGCGGGCGGCGGGGGTCCAGTGCTCGACGTTGCGGCAGGTCCAGGGACCGAGGAAGCAGCTGCGTTCGGACAACGTCCGCCGCAACATCCGCGATTCCTCCCGGAAACGGTCGGCGGCGGCGAGCAGGTGCCGATGGGGCCGGCCGATCAAGTATTCGGAATTCCGACTCAGGAAGCGGACCGCGGCGGCGCGCGCATCGGCGAGCGCCGCGAACACCCACCAGTTCACGAAGAACAGGAGCTGCCGCTCGGCCGGGGCGAGCGCGGCGGCGTGCTGGAGGTCCTCGCGCCATTTGAGGAGCGCGGCGCGGCCGTGCCAGAAGCGGCCGGCGGGAGCGGCGGCGTGGGTGCGGTGCCAGTTGCCGACCGCGTGCTCGAGTCCGGCGAGGAGCGCCTCGTGCGGATCGAGCGGTTCGCGGCGTTCGCCGAGCAGGCAGAGGAAGGGGCCGAGCTTCTCGGCCGGCAGGCGGGCGGAAGGCTCGTCGGTCATGTAGTCGCGCAGCAGCAGCACCCGGCCGTCCTCCTCGAAGCCGAAGATCACGGCGACGTTGAGCTGCGGTTCGTAGGCGAGGAGCGGCCGGCCGGCGCGGATCTCGCAGGTGATCAGGGACAGGTGCCCGGCCGGAGTCTGGCTCGGTGTATCCAGACTGCAGACGATCGGCAGCTCCCGACCGATGGCGCGGCGGAGCAACGCGAGCTCCTCGGGTGTCTCGGCGATGGGGCTGGAGGGGCACCAGCGGCGGCCGGTATCGCCGCGGTACCAGCGGGAGCGGAAGGCGACGGCGCTCCAGCCCATGAGGTTCTCATAGGTGGCGGGAACGGCGGTGACGGAGAGCGCGGCTTCGAGCGCGCCGAGGAACGTGCATTCCTTGCCCTTGCCCCACGCGAGCTGGGGCACGGCTTCGATGTAGATCTTGCCGGCCTCGTTGATGATGATCGGCAGTTTCATGGGCGGACGGCGTTGGACTGTGGCGGGTGCTTCGTGGCTGCGCGGGCATGCGCGACCGTGCGGCCCGTGGGAAGGCCGTGGAATGGTACGCGCAGATCGGAGGCTAGTCAAAGGACCGCGCCGGCAGGCGCCCCTCAGGTGGGCGGCGTGGCGCGGAGGTACCGCTCGATGATGGCGTTCACCGCGTCGGGGCTGAGGGGTTTGGCGATGTAGTCGTCCATCCCCGCGCCGAGGCAGATCTCACGGTCGCCCGAGAGCGCGTTGGCGGTCATGGCCACGATGTTGAGCCTGGCGGGAATCGTGGGATCGCCTTCGGCCTGGGCTTGGCGGATGAGGCGGGTGGCCTCGAGCCCGTCGAGGATCGGCATCTGCACATCCATGAACACGAGTTCGTAGGGGTGGCGGCGAAGCTCCTCGAGCGCCTCCTGGCCGTTGGTCACGAGGGTGGCGGGTTCGCCGATGCTCTTGAGGAAACGCATCGCGACCTTCTGGTTCACGGGGTTGTCCTCCGCGACCAGCACGCGAGGTGCGGCATTGCTGTCGGCGCGGGCTGGCGGGCCGGCGGGCGGCAGGGGATCGGGGGCGGCGACGGGCGGCGTTGGGAGCGGCTTGTGCCCGAGGGCGCGCACGAGGAGGTCGTGCAGGCGGGCTTCGGAGATGGGTTTGAACTCGCAGGCGGCGAGGCCGCCCTGCCGCATCTGGGCGGCGGTGGCGCGTTCGCCCTGGGAGGTGAGCATGATCAACACGGGCCGCCCCAGCGCGGTGTCGGCCGTGATCTGGCGGGCGAGCTCGAGTCCGTCGACCGAGGGCATTTGGTGGTCGAGCAGGACGAGGTCGTACGGGCGGCCGGACCGGACGGCATGCTCCAGTTCGGAAAGGGCGGCGGCGGCGGAGTCGACCGTGCAGTGGGCGACGCGCCAGCGGTGGAGCACGTGGTGGAGGACCTTGCGATTGGTGGCGTTGTCGTCGACGACGAGGATCGAGCGGCCCTCGAGGGAACCGGTCTCCGGGCCGGAGGCGACGGGGGCCCGCGCGGTCTCAAACGGGATCGTGAACCAGAAGAGCGCGCCCTCGCCCGGGGTGCTCACCACTCCGATCTGGCCCGCCATGAGCTCGACCAGGCGACGGGAGATCGCGAGGCCGAGGCCCGTGCCGCCGAAACGGCGGGTGGTGGAGCTGTCCGCCTGGACGAAGCGCTGGAAGAGGTTGGCCTGCTGCTCGGGCGAGATGCCGATGCCGCTATCCTGAACCTCGATACGGAGGTGGTGCCGGCCCCCGGTGGAGGAGAGCGGCAGGACCCGCAGGATGATCTCGCCGGCCTCGGTGAACTTGATGGCGTTGCCGAGCAGGTTCAGCACGATCTGCCGCAGGCGGACGGCGTCGCCGTGGACATGGCGGGGCGCGTCCACCGCGTAGTCGAGGACGAGCTCGATGCCCTTCTTGCGGGCGATGCCGGACTGGAGGTCGAGCGTGCGCTCGAGCTGGTCGTGCAGGTCGAAATCGGCGGCCTCGAGCACCAGCCGGCCGGCTTCGATCTTGGAGAAGTCGAGCACGTCGTTGATGACGGAGAGGAGGGTCTCGCTGCTGAAGAGCAGGGTGTCGACGAGGTCCTTCTGCTCGTGGGTGAGGTGGGTGCCGAGCAGCAGGTGCCCCATGCCGATCACGCCGTTGAGCGGAGTGCGGATCTCGTGGCTCATGTTCGCCAGGAACGCGCTTTTGGCGCGGTCGGCGGTCTCGGCGGCCTCCTTGGCGGCGTGGAGTTCGGTGTTTGCGGCGTGGAGTTCGGCGGTGCGGCGGCGGACGCGTTCCTCGAGTTCGCTGTTGAGCTGGCGGACGCGTTCCTCGCTGGCGGCGAGGGCGTCGGACTTTTCGACCGTCTCCTGGATCTGGCGGCTGAGCTGCTGGTTGGCGGCGTGGAGCTCGGTCGTGCGGTCCGCGACGAGCGACTCGAGGCGCGCCTTCTCCCGGCGGGCGAGATAGGCGCTGAACCGGGAGGCGGAGAAGAGGAGGCCGAGGCCGACGAACGCGTAGGTGGCCAACGCCGCCGGGGTGCGGAACCAGGGCGGCCGGATCGTGAACGCGAGCCGGGCCTGCTCGCCGAGCACGGCGCCGGCGGCGGGGCGCACGCGCAGCACGTAGCTGCCCTCCTTCAGGCGGTTGAAGGAGGCGGAGCCCGTCGTGCCGGTGGAGGTCCAGTGCTCCTCGGCGTCGCCTGCGCTCTGGAGGCAGACGTCGAACGAGACCGGCGTGCCGAACGGGTTCGCGGGGGCGGCGAAGCGGACGGTCAGCGAGTTCTCGAAGGAGGCGAGGTCGGGGAGTTGATCGCCGGGCGAGAGCAGGTGGCGGTCGGCGGTGGTGAGCTGCACGGCCGTGATCATCGCGCGCAACGGACGCGGGCTGACGATCGGGATCGACGGATCGTAGCGGTGCAGGCGCCGGCGCTCGAGCATCCAGACGACGCCGTTCTCCTCCACGGTGAACTCGTAGGGGGCGAACGATGACGCGACGAGTTCGAGCGCCTGATCCGGCGGCCGCGTGGTGTCGAAACGGTACAGCACACCCCGGCTGCTGAACCAGATCCGCCCGCGGAGGTCGCGGGTGGGCCGGCCGATGCTGTTCTGCATGGCGGGGATCCGGCGGAGCAGCGCCTCGTCCTCGACGAACCGCTCGCCGGTGGGATCGAGGCGCAGGATGCAGTTGGGCAGGTTGAGGCGGGCGACGCCGTCGATGACGAATATCTGTGCCCAGCCGTTGATCACGCCGTCGGCGCCGGTGAAGATCCGCACCTGCGGCGGGGCGTCGGGGGGGAACCGGATCCGCGCGACCCGGTTCGTGCCGAGCTCGCACCAGAGCGAACCCTCCCCGTCGGGGATGGCGTTGAAGACCTCGCCCAGGCCCGGCACCGGAATGCGGGTTGCGACGACGCGGTCGGCTGCGGGGCGGAACCATCCCACCTCGTCGCGTGCGACATAGAACCACCCCTGGGACTGCTCCGGGAGAAAGCCGAAGCGGGCGTTGCTGATGCCGGTGGCCATGACGCGCCAACCCGACTCCGTGCGTTCGTAGAGCGCGGCCTCGTCCGAGGCGAAGAGCCGGCCGTCGAGGACGCCGAGATGGAAGATGGCGTGGCCGGGAGGGGTGTCGTCCTCGAAGCGTTCGAGCCGGTGGTCGGCATCGTAGACGCCGCGGAGCACCCGGCTGTCGCTGCCGATCCAGAGCTGGTCGTGCAGCCGGACGATGGTGGCGAACGTGAGCCCGGTCGGCACGAGCTGGACAAAGCTGGAGAGCGGCGAAGGGAACTCCATGCGCGCGACGCCCTCGTTGAGCAGGGCCCAGAGCACGCCGTCCGGCGTGTAGAGCAGCCGCCGGGGCCGGGACAGCCGGTGGTCGAGCGTGTGGGGGAGGCTCTGGAGGATCACCCCGCGCCGGTCGAAGACGACGATGCCCACCGAGTCGACCGCCGCGGCGAAGTAGCCGTCGGTGAGCGTGCAGAGGTCGTTGATCCGCTGATGCGAGTTCAGGACTCCCTGGGCCTCGAACGTGCGGAGGGCGCGCCCGTCGAAGAGCTTGAGGCCGGCCCCGGCGGTGCCGAGCAGGGCGACGCCCGGGGCGAAGGGCACGCTGCTGGTGACGATGTCGACCGCGGCGGTGCCCGGCGGGGAGATGTTGACCGTCTGCCCCGTCACCTCGTCGACGCGATAGAGCTGCCCGGTGGCGGCGTCGCTGATGAAGCAGTCGTTCTCCAACGCGAACATCTTCTCGACGCTGCCGACATGCGGTATCGATTTCAGTGGCACACCCGGCCGCCAGACGAGGACGGCGCCGCCGCCGCCGTACCAGTACCAGCGCGAGCCGAACATCGAGACGTTCCCCGGCACGACTCCCGCCAGAGCGGAGGGGGCGGGGTCGCTCACGATCTGGTAGTCCCAGCGGGCGTCGCCGTCGATGACGACCTTGCTGAAGTGGCCCTCGAGGGTGGTGAAGAGGGAGCCGTCCGCGTCGACGGCGACGGTGCCGGAGATGTAGTTGCCGTCGACCACGGCGCGGCGGTAGGTCTCCCAGCGCACGCCGTCGCCGAAGGTGATCTCGCGCTGGGCGACGACGATCAGGCGGCCGTCGGGGAGCAGATGGATGTCATGCGGCGCCGAGCTCATGCCGAGCGCCTCGGGGCCCATCACGACGAACGCCGGGACGCCGGTCTCGACTTGGTCCGACGGTGCGGCCGGGATGGGCGCGGCGCCCCCCAGCGCGCTCTCGGCCCCGGCGGCTAGCGACGCCAGGGCGAACAACGCAGGCACCACGAGGCTGCGGCCCAAACCCAAGGTGCGCGGCCCGAGGATATACGGGGATGCGAACATGGTCTTCGGGAAGACCATCGGACCGAACCGGGCTCCTTTGAGGCAAAACGCGCGGGGTGTCCGCCCCAGTTCCGCCCCCCCCTAGGGTGGGTCAGCCGTCCGCGGGCGGTTCGATGCCCGAGGGGATCTCCTCCGGTCCGAAGCGAGTGGCGGCGAGGACCGTGATCAACCGGTCGAAGAGGACGCGGTCCTCCTCGCGCATGGTGAGCTTGAAATCGGCACCGCGGGTGACGCGTTCGGCCAGTTCGATGGCGACCACGTAGATCCGCTCGTCGCGAACGAAGACGACATGCCCGCGCTTGGCGATCGGGGGCGTTGCGCCGGCGCCTCCGGAGGCGGGAGCCGCGAAGGCCGAGCCGCCGGGGAGGAGGGCGAAGGCGACGAGGGCGCCGCCCTGGAACCCGGGCAGGAAACGGGCGCTCTCGATCTGCGAGCCGGGAAACTCGCGGTTGTAGTCGCGCAGGATGTTGTCGCGGAAGAATGCGATCAGGTACTCGCGCGGCTCGGTCGTCTCGTGCTCCCATTTCGCGATCGCCGGCATGCGGAAGGCGGCGATCGTGAGCAGGGTGGCGACCTGGTCGCGGAAGACCACGATCTCGCCGTTGTCGGTGATGGAGGGGTTGTCGCCGTGCAGGACGGGCACCGCGACCGAGAAGGCGTCGTCGGGTGCGTGGTAACGCCCTGCCTCAATCGTGCCGAGAAGCCTGGTCCCGGTGCCGGCTTGGGCGGAGTCCGGATTGGTCTGCGCGAGACCGTGAGTCGCGAGGAGCAACAGGAGCGGGGCGAGCAGGCGGAACTTCATCGGGACGGCAGAGGTTTGGTGGTGGCAGGCAGCCGTGGCAAGAGTGCGACCGCGAACCGCGGCAGTGGTTTCATCGGTGCCGGCGGACGGGGGACAGGTCGCCGGCGTCTGGCCTGCCGGGCAGTCAGGCCGACTGTGCCGGATCGGCCCGGCCAGGGAGATGCCTGAGGACGTTGCCGACGCTCTCCGGCGTGAGCGGTTTGGCGACGTAGTCGTCCATGCCGGCGGCCAGGCAGAGCTCGCGGTCGCCGGCGAGGGCGTTGGCGGTCATGGCGATGATGGTGACACGGCGGGTGAACCCCGGCGCCCCGGCGGCCTCGGCTTGGCGGATGGCGCGGGTGGCGTCGAGGCCGTCCATGACGGGCATCTGCATGTCCATGAAGACGACGTCGAAGGGGTGCTGGCGGAGGAGGTCGATGGCGTCCTGGCCGTTGGCGGCGAGGTGGGCGGCGTGGCCGAGACTGCTGAGGAAACGCAGGGCGACCTTCTGGTTCACCGGATTGTCTTCGGCGACTAGGATGTGCAGCCGGGTCGCGATCGGAGCGGTGGTGGTGGCGGCGGTCGGTTGGGCCTTCTGCGCGGCGGACAAGGCGCGGCAGAGGAGGGCGTGCAGACGGTGCTCGGAGACCGGCTTGAACTCGCAGGCAAAGATGAGGTTGGCCTCGAGTTGCGCAGCTGGCGGCCGCTCATCCTGGGAGGTGAGCATGACCAGGGCGGGCTGGCCGAGGGCCGGACGGGCGCGGATCTGGCGGGACAGATCGATGCCGTCGGCCTCGGGCATGTGGTGGTCGAGCAGGACGAGCTCGCACGGGTGGCCGGTCCGGGCGGCGCGTTCGAGCTCGAGCAACGCGGCGGCGGCGGAGTCGGCGGTGGCATGGTGCACCCGCCAGCGTTCGAGGAGGTGTTGGTAGACCTTCCGGTTGGTGGCGTTGTCGTCGACGATCAGCATCCGGCGGGACTGCAGGCCGGTCTCGGCGGGGGCCTCCGGCGGCGGGGCGGCGGGTGGCCCGAGGGGGACGGCGAACCAGAAGAGGGATCCCTCGCCCGGGGTGCTGACCACGCCGATCTCGCCCTGCATGAGCTCGACGAGGCGGCGGCTGATGGCCAAGCCCAGGCCGGTGCCCCCGAAGCGGCGCGTGGTGGAGCTGTCGGCCTGGGCGAAACGTTGGAAGAGACCGGCCTGGTGCTCCGGGGCGATGCCGATCCCCGTGTCTTGGACCTCGATACGGATACGGCCTTCCGCGGAGGGCAGGGCCCGGAGCACGACCTCGCCCTGGTCGGTGAACTTGAGCGCATTGCCCAGGAGGTTGAGCACGACCTGGCGGAGACGGACGGGATCGCCGCGGAAGCGACGGGGGAGGCCGGCGGAGTAGTCGAGCAGCAGCTCGATGCCTTTCTTGCGGGCGCTGGCGGCCTGGAGGTCGAGGCAGCGCTCCAGCTGCTCGTGGAGGTCGAAGTCGATGGACTCGAGCACGAGGCGGCCGGCCTCGATCTTGGAGAAGTCGAGCACGTCGTTGATCACGCCCAGCAACGTCTCGCCGGAGAAGATGAGGGTGTCGACGAGGTCGCGTTGTTCGGTGTCGAGCCGGGTGCCGAGGAGGATGTGGCCCATGCCGATGACGCCGTTGAGCGGGGTGCGGATCTCGTGGCTCATGTTGGCGAGGAAGGCGCTCTTGGCCTTGTCGGCGGTCTCGGCGGCCTCCTTCGCGGCCTTCAGCTGGGAGTTGGCGTCGTTCAGCAGTGTATTCGAGGCGTGGAGTTGGCGGTTGGTGCGGTCGAGCTCGGTGGTGCGCTCGCGGACGCGCTGCTCGAGGTCGGCGGCGAGCTCGCGGTAACGTTCCTCGCTGGCGGCGAGGTCGGTGGCCTTGCACCGGGTCTCGTCGACCTGGGCGGTGAGGCGGGTGTTGGCGGCGTTGAGCTCGGCGGTGCGGCGGCCGACGAGCTTCTCGAGCCGGCGCTTCTCGCGGCGTTCGAGGTAGGTGGCGGCCCAGAGCAGCGCGGCGATCACCGCCACGAACGTGAGCGCGTAGGCGATGTAGGCGGCGGGCGTGCGATACCAGGGCGGCGCGATGGTGAACACGAGGCTGGCGGGCTCGCTCGTCTCCGCTCCGCGGATCGCCCGGACGCGGAAGACGTAGCGCCCCGGCACGAGGCGGTTGAGGACGGCGGTGCCCGAGACGCCCGCCGGCAGCCAGCCGGAGGATCCGCCCTCGAGCATGGTCTCGAAGCGCGCGGGCGCCCCCAAGGGGGTGCCGGGGGCGGCGAAATGGACGGCGATGGAGTTGGAGTGAAAGGGGATGGGGGGGATGGTGCCGCCGGCCGGGAAGAGAGTGCGGTCGTCCGCCGTGACCTGCACGCTGGTGATGGCCGCCCGGAGCGGTGGCATCGGCGGGGCGGGGATCGTGGGATCGAAGCGGATCAGGTAATTGTCGCGCTCGAGCCAGACCACGCCGTCGGCCTGGGGGATGATGTAGTAGGGGCGCAGGCCGAACAGGCCGGGCACGGGCCCGCCCTTGCCATCGAGGAAGCGGAACACCAAGCCGCGGGACGCGGACCAGAAGGCGCCGGCGGCGTCGAACGTGGAACGGCCCGAGACGGTCGCCGCAACTTCGGGCTGGTCCTCGAGGAAATGGACGTCCTCGAGGAAACGGTCGGTCGCCGGATCGAGGCGGAGGCCGCGGCCCGAGGATCCAATGCGGAGATCGCCGTTCACGAGGTAGATCTGTGTCCAGCTGCTGCCGAGGCCGTCGTCGGTGGTGTAGAGCCGCACGCCGGGCACGGCAGGCCGGGGGTCGATCCGGGCGCATTTGCCCGCGCCCAGCTCGATCCAGACCTGGCCGTTGCGATCGACGACGCCGCCGAAGGTCTCCTCGATCTCGGGCGCCGGAAAGGCCTCGCGGGTGAACACGGTGCCGGAGCGCCGGATCCGGCCGACTTCGCCGCGGGTGCAATAGATCCAGAGCGAACCGTCGGCCGCGGCCGGGAAGATGCGCATGCCGGCGGGGCCGGGCAGCACGAGGTCCCAGCCGTCTTCGTTTCGAAGATACAACCCGCGGTCGGTGCTGGCGATGAGGCGCCCCGTCGCGGGGTCACGCGTGAGGCTGCCGGCGTTCATGCCGCCGGGGCGGTCCGGCGTGAACTCGGCGAGCCGGCCGTCGGGGTCGTAGCGGCCGCGCAGGGGCATGCCATCCGCGCACAGCCAGAGTTCGTCGCGATGGCGGGCGATCTGTACGAAGTTGAAGCCGCTCTCGACGAGCGGTTCGAGATGGGAGACCGGCGAGGGAAACTCGATGCGTGCGAGCCCGGAACCGAGCACGGCCCACAGTTCGCCCTCGTGGCCGAGTTCGAGATGGTTGATCCGAGCCAGGCGGTGGTCGCTGCGCCGGTCGAGGGTCTGCACCACGTGCAGGTCGCGGTCGAGGAAGAGCAGCCCGAACCCTTCCACGGCGAGGGCATGGAAGCCTCCCGCCACGGCGATGAAGGCGTTGGCGCGGTGGGTGGCGAGGAGCGAGGGCGAGGGCAGGCGGACCAGGGTGCGGCCGTCGAAGCGGAAGAGTCCTTGTCGCGAGGTGCACACGACGGAGGCCCCGTCCGGCAGCGGTGCGTCGCCGATCACCGCCATCTCCGTGCCGATGGCGTCGGGGGCGAGCACGGCGGCGGCCTCGCCGGTTGCGGCGAAACGGTGGATCTGCCCGGTGCTGGGGTCGCTGACGAAGTCCTGTCCGGCGGTGCGGAAGAGGTGGCCCACGATGTTGACCCGTCCGGCGGGTTGGAGGGCGGGGCCTCCGTCCCAAGCGAAGATGCGGCCGCTGAACCCGTGCCAATACCAGCGGTCGCCGAGCCGGGTGGCGCGGGCCAGGCCGGGGTGGTGGGCGCGATCCGCATCGGTGAGTTCGACGGCGGGTCGGGCGACCCAGCCGCCGTCGGAGGTGAGCTCGATCTCGACCACGAGGTCGCCCATGGCGGCGAGCATTCGTCGCGAGTTTTCAACGACGATGTGCTCCACGCCAGCGAGCAGTTCGGTCCCGGGGGCGACCCGCTGGGTGTAGGTCTCCCAGCGGACGCCGTCGCCCAGCGCGATCTGTTGGCTGGCGGCGACGGCCCAGCGGCCGTCGGGCAACTGGGTCAGGCCCAAGGGGGCGCTCTCGAGCCCGAGCGCCTCGGGGCCGATCACGGCGAAGTTCGGCACTCCGGCCTCGCGATAGTGCGGGGGCGGCGCCGCCATGAACGGGCCGAAGGCGCCTCCGTCCTCCGCCAGCAGCGACGCTGCTCCGCACGCGAGCAAACCCGCGCAGGACCAGACGACGCTCCACGCACGACGACGTTGGGCGGAAAACGGCATGGACTCCTGTTCATCGGCAGGGGCTCCGCCGGATTGAGCCGGAATCGCCGCGGAGCGAACGGATGGCGGGATGTCGCCGGGGACCTTGGCGATGCGGGC
>JAEZSJ010000080.1 GCA_023443985.1 Verrucomicrobiota bacterium
ACTACCGGCGGGGCCCCCTTGGGGGCCGGCGGCCGCCGGTTGTACCATCGCTGGGAGCAGTTTCCCAGTGCGACCTACTCTTCGCACCGGGGCCCACGCTGCTCCCAGAGGCCGGAACAGGCGCGCGTCGCGGCGACGCGGCCCGTAAAGTCGTCGTGCCGGGAACCGCAGGTCTCCGCCGAGGCGTTCGCGCCGGCGCGGCGGAGCGCGCGGGAGGCGGACGGGAGAGGACGGGCGGCGGAGTTCATCGGCAGTGCGGTCGGCTCAGTTGAGAACGGCCGCAGTCTGCCAAATTCCAAGGGCGCCGTCCCGTGCGGAGTGACCGGCGGCAAACGCGAGCGGTTGGACGGACTGGGAAACTGGCGACTGGCGGCGGGCGGCCGCGCGAACGGGTGCGGCGTTGACTTCGGGGCCGCGTGGCGGGCAGTTTCGGCGCCGTTTTCCGCAATGAAATCCATCGCGATCATCGGTTCCGGCGCCATCGGCGGCTTCTATGGCGCGATGCTGGCCCGTTCGGGGCGGGATGTGCGTTTCCTGCTGCGCTCCGACCTGGCCGCCGTGCAGGCCCGGGGGCTGCGCGTCGTGGCGCCGTTCGGCGAGTTCCGGATCGAGCGTCCCACTGTGGCGGCGACGCCGGAGGAGCTCGGCCCGGTCGATCTCGTGATCGTGGCGTGGAAGACGACCGCCAACCGCGAGCTGGCCCGTGTGCTGCCGCCGCTGTTGCACGAGCGCACGCTGGTGCTCACGCTGCAGAACGGCCTCGGCGCGGAGGAGGAGATCGCGGCGGTCGTGGGCGCGGAGCGCACGCTCGGCGGGCTGTGTTTCGTGGGAATCAACCGCACCGAGCCCGGCGTGATCGTGAACCCGGTGGAGGGTGCCGTGACGCTCGGCGAGTTCGGCCGGCCCGCGAGCGGGCGGCTGCAGGCGATCGTGGATTTGTTCAAGGCGGCCGGCATCAAGGCGCGGCCGACCGACAACCTGGCCGAGGAGCGTTGGAAGAAGCTCGTGTGGAATGTGCCGTTCAACGGCCTCACGATCGCCGCCGGCGGGATAACCACCGACCGCGTGCTCGCCGACGACGGGTTGCGGAAGCTCTCGCGGGAGCTGATGGCGGAGGTGCGCCAGGGCGCGGCTGCGGTTGGTTTCTCGATACCGGAGAGCTATGCGGATTTCCAGCTGGCGCGCACGCCGCCGCTGGGCGCCTACAAGCCCTCGAGCCTGCTCGACTGGCAGGCCGGGCGCGAACTGGAGGTCGAGAGCATCTGGGGCGAGCCGGTGCGCCGGGCCGCCGCGGCCGGCTGCCCGCTGCCGCGGATGGAGATGCTGTACGTGCTGCTGCGCGCGCTCGCGGTGCGCAGGACCGACCGTTGAAACGGACCATGACGAACGACCGTCCGGCCCCGAGACTCTGGCTGCCGCACCATTGGCCGGCTTGGGCGGTGGTCGGCCTGCTGCGGCTGCTCGCGCCGCTGCCGTGGGAGGTGCTGCTGTGGTTCGGGCGGCAGATCGGGCGGGCGATGTTCCATCTGGTGCCGGTGCGGCGGGCGGTGACGGTGCGCAACCTCGAGCTGTGTTTCCCGGAGCTCGACGCGGCGGCTCGCTGGAAGCTCGCGCGGCGGTGCTACGAGTCGCTCGGCATGGGCGCGATGGAGGCGATCCTCGCCTACTACGGGCGGCCCGAGCGGTTTGCGGGCCGGTACACGATCTCGGGGCTCGAGCACCTCGAGGCGGCGCGCGCCGCCGGGCGCGGCGTGCTGCTGTTGAGCGCCCATTTCCACACGATCGAGATCTCGGGGCGGATCGCGAACACCCACCGGCCGTTGAGCGCCTTCTACCGCAATCCCAACCACCCGGTGTTCGCCCACGAGATCCTGCGGCTGCGCACCCGCTGGCTGCACCGGCTCTTCCGCGCCGACGACCTGAAGGGCGCGGTGCGCGCGCTGCGCGAGGGCGACGTGATGTGGTACGCGCCCGACCAGGGCAAGCGTATCAAGGATTCAACGATAGCGCCGTTCTTCGGCGTGCCCGCGGTGACCAACGCCGCCACGGGCAAGGTCGCCCGCCTGGGCAGGGCCCTGGTGATCCCGTGGGGCGCGGTGCGCGAGCGCAAGGATGGCCGCTGGCACTATCGCGTCACGATCGGCGCGCCGCTGCCGGAGCTGCCGGAGGACCCGCCGGCCGAGGGCACGGCGATCAACGCCGTGGTCGAGCGCTTCGTGCGCGCGGCGCCCGAGCAGTACCTCTGGCAGCACAAGCGCTTCAAGAACCGAGGCGATGAGTATCCGGATGTCTATGCCAGGATGAGGTAGGTGCGCCGTGGCGTCACAGGAACGCCCCCGGTCGTCGCGCTCGATGCCCATCGCTTCCGCCGCGCTCTCCGCGGCCCCGGGTGAACCCGCCGCCGGCGACAGATCCGATGCAGCCTCACGCGGAGCCACGGAGCGCGCAGACACGATCCACTTCGAGCGGGAGGCCTTGGCGGCTTATCTGCACCCGCAGGCCCAAGGTGCCGAAGAGGAGGTGGGTGCATGCCCGTGTTGGACGCGCGGTGACGGCGTCGGTTCAGGCAGTTACACGAACGGTCGATCCGCTCGGATTTCCGGTCGGTCCGGCGAGGCGGCGGGCGCGAGCGGGGCGGTTCAGCGATCGGTGTGTTTGGTCTTCTCCGTGATGAACTCGCGGATCACGGCCATGCGCTCGCGCACGCGGCGCTCCTCGTCGATGTCGTCCTTGGTGCGCTGCGTCTCGATCCGCCGCATGGCCTTGCGCATCTTGGAAATGGCGAGGTTCTGGAGCTGACGGACGCGCTCGCGGGTCACGTTGAAGAGCTTGCCGACCTCCTCGAGGGTCATCTCGTTGTTTCCGTCGATGCCGAAGCGCAGCTTGATGATGCGCGCCTCGCGTTCGTCGAGGGAATCGAGCAGATCGCGGAGGTCGCCCTGGATGTTCTTCTCGCGGAGGGTCTCGTAGGGGCTGGCGGCGTTCTCGTCGCCGACGATCTCGCCGAAGGGGCTCCCGCCCTCCTCGTCGTTGATCGGCGCGTCGAGCGAGGCGGGGCGCACGCTGACGGACTTCATGTGCGCGATCTTGTTCACCGGGATCTGCATCTCGATGGCGATCTCCTCCTCGGTGGGCTCGCGGCCGAACTCCTCGGTGAGGGCGGTGGCGACCTTGCGCATCTTGGAGATCTTGTCGACGAGGTGGACGGGCAGGCGGATCGTCTTCGACTGGTTGGCCAGCGCGCGTTTGATCGACTGTTTGATCCACCAGGCGGCGTAGGTGGAGAGTTTGCCGCCCTTCGCGGGATCGAAGCGCTCGACCGCTTTGATGAGGCCGATGTTGCCCTCGCTGATAAGGTCGAGCAGCGGGAGGCCGAAATCCTTGTAGTCGT
>JAEZSJ010000101.1 GCA_023443985.1 Verrucomicrobiota bacterium
TTCTACCCCGACAGCCCGAAGAACTATCAGATCTCCCAATACGACCAGCCGATCTGCCTGCGCGGCGGCGTCGAGATCGAGCTGCCCGGCCCGGCGCGCAACATCATGGGCGAGCACAAGACCATCCCGCTCACCCGCATCCATCTCGAGGAGGATGTCGGCAAGCTCAACCACCACGCCACCGAGAGCCTCGTCGACTACAACCGCGCGGGCACACCGCTCATGGAACTCGTGACCGACCCCGCGCTCCAGTCGCCGGACGAGGCCTTCGCCTTCCTCACCGCGTTGCGCATGACCCTCGTCGCCGCCGGCATCTCCGACTGCGACATGGAGAAGGGCCAGATGCGCTGCGACGCCAACATCTCCATCCGCCCCATCGGTGACGAGAAACTGGGTACGAAGGTCGAGCTCAAGAACCTCAACTCCATCTCGTTCGTCCGCGACGGCATCGCCCACGAGATCCAGCGCCAGATCGCGGTCGTGCTCGGCGGCGGCACGATCCGCCAGGAGACGCGCGACTACGACGGGCAGACCGGCACCTCGCAGTCGCTCCGCTCGAAGGAGATGGCGCACGACTACCGCTATTTCCCGGACCCCGACCTCATGCCCGTGAAGGTCGACGAGGCCTGGAAGACGCAGCTGCGCACCGGCCTGCCCGAGCTGCCGTTCGACAAGCAGCGCCGATTTTTCGATACGTACAAGCTCCCCTACACGATCACCTCCGTGCTCGTGCCCGATCGCGCGCTCAGCGACTACTTCGAGGAGGCCGCGCAGCTCGCCGGCGCCGCGAAAGCCCAGGCTGTGGGCAACTGGATCGCCAACGACCTGCTCCGCGAACTCGGCGCCGCCGGCATTGAGCTCGCCGAGGCGAAGGTCCGCCCCGCGCACATCGCCGCGCTCGTCGCCCTCGTCGAGGGCGGTGCGATCTCGTCGAGCAGCGCGAAGGAGGTCTTCGTCGAGATGTTCCAGTCGGGCGAGCTGCCGGAGCCGATCGTCGACCGCCGCGGCCTGCGGCAGAGCAACGACACCGGTGAATTGGAGAAGTGGTGTCAGGAGGCGGTCGCCGCCAACCCGAAGGCCGTGGCCGAGTACAAGTCCGGCAACGAGAAGGCCATCAACTCCCTGAAGGGCCCAGTGATGAAGGCGGCCAAGGGCAAGGCCAACCCGAAGCTCGTCGACGAGGTTCTCCGCAAGCTCCTCGCCCAAGCCTGAGCCGGCCGCGACCGCTCGTCCCGGCGGGCGTCCGTTGGCCGGTGGGTGTTTGCCGTTCGCGCCCGACGAGGAACCCCCCGGTAACCACCCTGTCGACAGCCCCGTCTTTGCTCCTGGAAACGGGCGGGCCGGTCCCGTCCCTTTCCGGGTGGCCCGATACCCCGACCTCCCAATTGCAGGGTGAAGTTTTCCCACGCCATGAAAACCGCTCTTTTCCCGGCCGCGCTGCTCCTGCTTGGCAGCTTCGCCTTCGGCGTCACCGGTTGCGCGACCGAGTACCACTCGATCGCCGCCACGCCCGCCTATTCCGGCACCTCCTTGCCCGCGGCGAGCCGCGTTGCGCTCGTGATGGAGTTCCGCGGCGGGGAACCCACCCCGGAGGAGCGCGAGGATGTGCGGGCGATCCTCACCAAGTATCTCACCGAGAAGGGCTCGGTCGTGGTGGGGCAGACCACGGAAGCCGACTATCTGGTCCATGCGGTGTTGGAACGCCGCAATCCCGAGAATCCGTCCGAGTGGACCGTCGTGAGCACCTCGTCCGCCCGCAGCCTCGGCGCGCCCGGTGGCGACGAATTCGAATGGCCCGGCGGCATCGTCGAAGTCGAGGAGTTTGAGACTTCACGATTCTCCTATGTCGGCTTCGGTCTGTTCTACCCGATCTGGTTCGATGTCTGGGACAGCCCGTGGTACCACGGGCGCATCATCCTCTGCCCGCCGCTGCACCGCCCCAGTTGGCATGCGCGCGCCGACTGGCGGCACGACCGCCGCTGGCACCGGCCGCAGCGCTGGCACGATCGCGACCGGCACGATGGGCGGCGGCCCGATCTCGATCGCCGCGATCGGGATCGCTGGAAGGAACACCAACGCCCCGACAACCGCGAGCGGCGTGACCCGAAGTGGCGCGACCCCCGCGACGGCCGCCGCGGGGAGCGTCCCCGCGACCCCAAGTGGAAACCCGGTGTCGCTCGCCCCAAGCCCGAGCCGCACGACCGCCCACACGAAACGATCCGCGACCGGGAACGTGTTGCCGCCCCAACCGCACGCCCGCATGACTCGAACCGGTTTCGGCCGCAGCCGAACCCGACGCCGCGGCCGCCGGAGGGCAACCATTTTGCGCCGCAGCCCACCCGTTCCCTGGGCACGCCGGCGCCCGCCGTTCGGCCCCCGCCCTCGTTCCATCGGGACCACCGCGACCGTCCCGAGCAGGTGCGCGCGCCACGCTCGCGGGAGCACCGGCCGCAGGTTCCCCCGGGCCCCCCGCATTCGGCCGGCCGCCCCACGGGCTCGACACTGCGGCCCCCTCCTGCGGGGCAGCCACCACACGGTCCGCGCGTGCAACCGGCTCCCCGGCCGCGGACCGAATCGCCCGCGAAGGCGGAACGCGTGATGCGCGCCGGACCGCGCCCGCAGCCGCAGGGCGCTCGCGCTGGCGAGACGATGCGGCGCCCCGAGG
>JAEZSJ010000112.1 GCA_023443985.1 Verrucomicrobiota bacterium
GTGTTGGCCATCGCGAGCTCGCGTTTGCCCGGGGCCTTCTCCGCCGGCACGCGCACGCCCGCGGAGTCGACGATCTCGTCGGCGAAGCGCATGAGCTCGAGCACGAGCAGGTCGCCGTTGGCCTTCACGGCGGCGAGGTGCTGGCGGGTGCGGATGACGACCTTCGAAATGCCCGCCTTGCCGGTGTCGGCGAGCACGTGGCGGAGCAGGTGGTAGGCGGGCGCGCCGCCCTTCTGCGGCTCGATGTAGTAGGGGCGGGAGAAGAACACGGGGTTCACCTCGCGCAGGTCGACGAAGTCGATGATGTCGATCGTATCCGTCGCCTCGATGTCGACGCGTTTGAAATCCTCGTCCTTGAGGACGACGAACTTGTCCTTCTCGTACTCGTAGCCCTTCACGATCTGGTCCCAGGGGACCTCCTTGCCGTCGAGGGCGGCGACGCGCCTGTAGTTCACGGGGCTGAGGTCGGAGCGGCGGAGCAGGCGGAATTTCACCTCCTCGCTGCGCACGGCGTTGTGCAGGGCGATGGGGATGCCGACGAGGCCGAAGCTGATGGAGCCTTTCCAGATGGCGCGCATGGGCCGGAGTGTACCGGAGGGGCGGAGGAACGGTGATCGGCGGATCCTCCCACCGGCGCGTCGGGAGCGGGCCGGTGAGCCCCGCCCCTGCGCCGGGCGTGCCGGGCCGGGGCGCCTCGGTGCCGTTTTCTTGCGGCGGAGCGTTGGCACACGCCGAGCAACTTCAAGGGCATGAACCCTGTCACTGATGCTGTGCTGATCACCGGAGCCTCGAGCGGAATCGGTCTCGAGCTGGCCCGCGAGTTCGCCCGCCACGGGCACAACCTTGTCATCGTCGCGCCCGTCGAGGCGGAGCTCGCTGCGGTGGCCACCGCCTTCGGCGCCGAGTTCGCGGTGAAGGTGAAGACGATCGCCGCCGATCTCACCGAGGCCGCGGCGATCGACCGCGTGGCCGCCGAGACGGACGATGCCGGCTGGGTGGTCGGCATCCTCGTCAACAACGCCGGCTTCGGCCGGCTCGGACGTTTCTGGGAGGTCCCGCTCGACGAGCAGATCGCGATGATCCGGCTCAACGTGGAGGCCGGCGTGCGCCTGGTGGCGCGGCTCCTGCCGGGCATGCTCGCCCGCGGGCGGGGCCGGATCATGAACACGGCCTCCATCGCGGGCTTCCAGCCCGGGCCGAACCTGGCGGTCTACCACGCCACGAAGGCGTTCATGCTCTCGTGGTCGGAGTCGCTGGCGACGGAGCTGGAGCCGGCGGGAATCTCGGTCACCGCGCTCTGTCCCGGGCCAGTGGACACGGACTTCATGACCAAGGCGCACATGGTCGACACGCATGCGTTCCAGGACGAGCAGGTGCTCTCGCCGCAGGAGGTGGCGGAGACCGCCTACGAGGGGCTGATGGCCGGGAAACGGATCGTCGTGCCGGGGGCGATGAACAAGGCGATGATGTTCGGCGCCCGGATCCTGCCCGAGGCGTGGCAGGCGCGGATGTCGGAGAAGATGTATTCGCCCACCGACCCGGCGGAGCGCAAGCGGGAGCGCGGCGACGTGGAGGCCGCGGCGGCACGCGAGCGGGAGGAGCGCGGTTGAGCGTGGCGGCCCCCCCGGCGGCCCCATCCGGGCGGCGCCCGATCCCCGCAGGACGGGTGGTGCGTTACGGTCGGCCCATGAGCACGCCACAACCGAGCCGCGACGATACGCGTGAAGTATCCGGATACGAGGAAGTCTCCCGCCGCGCGTACGCGCTCTGGGAGCAGAACGGGCGCAGGGAGGGCGAGGACCTCGCGAACTGGCTCCAGGCCGAGGCGGAGTTCCGACGGGATCCCGGAAACATCGCGGTCCCGACCGAGCCCGGCCTGATCGCCCGCGAAAAGATCGCGGACGCCACCGCGGCCGCCGGCACCTTCCCCGGCAAGCAACCGCCGGTGCGCAGCGGCCGGCAGCGCCGCGCTATTTGAGGCCCTTCGCCATTCCCGCGCCATGGCCCGCGGCAGCAAAACGGCGTACACGCCAAAACAGAAGCGGAAGGCCGCGCATATTGAGGCGGGCTACCGCCGGCGCGGCGTCGCCCAACCCACCGCCGAGGCGCGCGCCTGGGCGACCGTCAACAAGCAGGACGGGGGCGGCCGGGCGCGCCAACACCCCAGGAAGGGCAAGTGAGGCGAGCGCGCGGGCCGGGTCTCCGCTCGCGTGGACAGGCGCCGGGGGCGCCGCCGTCAGCTCTCCTCGAGCGCGACATTGTGCGCGCGGAGGAAGTCGACGAGCTGTGGGAGGTCGAAGTCCGCCAGCACATTGCCCTCCCAGTCGAGCGCGGGCAGGTCGCGTCCGCCGGCCCGGTGTGTGGCCTCGGCGCGGACCGGTCCGTCGGTGACTTCGAGGCGCCGATACGCGACTCCGTGCTCCTCGAGGAACGCCGCGGCGGCCTCGCCGCGGGGCTCGCCCTTTTCCAGATGGAGCACTGGCAGGGTGTCGTCGAAGGCGGAGTTTTCCATGGTGCTCACGATTCGCGGCGCCGGCGGGCGGCGATCATCTGTTCGTGCTGCGCCTCCTCGACCCCTTCCTCCACGAGCCGTGTCGGGATGTCCTCGGGGTCGCCCGTGGGATGCTCGCGCACCTGATGGCCGGGGACGGAGGGCGGTTCGCTGGGATCGCGCGTGATGGCGGTTGCTGGACGGGAGGCGTCTGCGGCGTCTGCGCCGTCGCCGAGGGTGCGACCCTGGAGCTCACGCAGGGCGAGTTGGCGGTCCTCGGCGGACGGCTCGTCGCGGTTGGCGAGCAAGGCGAGTTCGCGGGCGCGCTCCTCGATGGTGACGTCCGAGATCTCGCCGGTCTCCGTGCCATGCACGGCCATGCGGCCGGGAGGGGTGGTGCGGTTCTTCCTCATGGCGGAAAGGGGAGCGCGGCGCCCACGGGGCGCCCCCCCCCCCGTCACAGCGGTTTTTAGATGA
>JAEZSJ010000152.1 GCA_023443985.1 Verrucomicrobiota bacterium
CGGCCCCACCATGATCATGTCGCGTCGCGGATCTTCCGGCACCCGGAAATGCGACTCGGCCACAAAGACCTGCACCGGTGTCTCCCCGGGCGCCACGCGGTCCGCGAGGTAGGTCGAGCACACGCCATGTCGGTCGCGCCGGTTCGAATGGTAGCGCACGACCGAGACCGTCAGATGCACCTCGTCGGGGTGTCGCCTCGGCGAGGAGGCGATCGAGTAGAGCCGCGGTGCGAGGCGCCGGAGCAGATCCACGAACTCCTGCGGCGCCAGCCGCACGCTCGGTGTCTCGTGCAACAGGTCGACGAAGTGCCGCTCGGCGGTGAACTCCGCCAACTGCGCCGCGTTCGGCGGCTCCAGCAGCGCCTCGAGCCGCCGGCGTTCGAGCGGCTCCGTCGCCCGCTGCGCAAACAGCTCGACCGCCCGCCGCGTGGGCCCGGCCAACGAAAACTTCTGCAGCAGGGCCTCGCGCAGCGGCACCGTCTCGGCGGAACGAGGCAGCGCAACCGCCTCCCAGCCCGTCGCGCCAAGCCGCTCGATGATCTCCTCGACCTCCAGCGGTCGGTTCGTCGGAAAAACCCCGAGCGAATCGCCCGCCGTATAGGTCAGGCCGCTACCGGCGATGTCCACGACGAAGTGCCGCGTGTCCTTCTCTGATTCGGGCGCGGAAAGCTCGCGGTTCGCGATGATCCGCGTGAGCAGTGGATGGTCTTTGGTGTATGTCGAGGCTTGGGTAGAAGCGGACATGGCAAACCCGCCCGATAAGCAGCTCTTCTGCCCCCCGCAACATATTCTTTTCGCCGGGGCGTGTCGCGACGACGGCCATTGTTCCCTATCCAACTGAATCCCGGCTACTTCCGCAGGCCGACCTTGGAGTGCAATCGCGTCGAAAAATCCGCATGCGCCTCCAGCGCCCGCGCCTACTCCGTCGCGCGGGTGCCGAAAGAAAGCATCCCCCGGGGCCGCGCCGGGCTCTCTAACGCCAGAGTGGCGCCTTCAAACGAGAGAGCCCGCCCTCCTTTGCGACCGCCCCCTCGCGCCCCTCACCTCGCACCCCAGCCGTCCCGCTTCACCCGAGGCCGGCGGCTTACCCTGAACCAGTAGCGAAGTTTTCCTTACCGACGGGCGATCTCCCGCATTCCACGGTTACCGATCCACCAACACGGCCCACCCGCCGACTGCCTTCCGACCGCCCGGTTCCACCTCCCCCAAACCAACAACATGCAAAGCCCTGACATGACCGCTGCACTGCGCCGCAACCTCCCGCGGGTCGCCGCTGTTCTGCCGCTGGCCCTGGCCGCCTCGCTGCCAGCCCAGTCGACCGACAACGCGACACCGCCCGCCGCCTCCCAAAACGACGAGGTCGTCGTCCTCTCGCCGTTCACCGTCTCCGACAAGCAGACGCACGGCTACCAGGCCACGAACTCGATCGGTGGTACCCGTTCCAATACGCCGATCAAGGATGTTCCGCTGAACATCCAGGTCTTCACCAAGGACCTCGCCCAGGACATCATCGCCACCTCGCAGATCGATCTCGAGCGCTACAACGCCGCGCTCGTCAATGGCGGGGCCGACGTCCATTCCACGAACGCGATCCAGCAGGCCTACAACGGCTTCCTCTTCCGCGGCTACGTGCAGAACTGGGGCATCCGCGACGGCGTCCGCAACTACGACCCGATCGACATGCAGGGCATCTCCCGCGTCGAGCTCGTCAAGGGCCCGGCCGCCCCGCTCTACGGCCTCTCCTATCCCGGCGGCATCATGAACGTCGTCACCAAGGAGGTCGACTACACCGACAACTTCACCGTGGTCGGCGCCTCCGTGCAGAACGAGGGCGAATGGCGCGCGACCGTCGATGCCAACTACACCGGCGAGATCGGCAACGGCGGCAAGTTCGGCGTCCGCGTCAACGCCGCCCGCGGCGAGACCGAGGACTACCGCGCGCACTCCGCCGGCATGACCAAGTTCACCCAGATCAACCTCGGTTGGCAGCCCTACCAGGGCACCGACATCAAGCTCCTCGTCGAAGAGGGCTACAAGGAGAAGCCGAACGGCCTCGGCTACTTCACCGACGGCGACACCCCGCTGCAGATCATCCATCCCGAGATTCCGTGGACCTGGAACTGGGCCGACTCGACCAACATGCGCTCGGTCGACTCCAAGCTCGTCCGCGCCACCATCACGCAGGCGATCGGCGACTACGTGACCGTCAACGCGTATTATCAGAACTCCGACCGCAAGAACGTCGACAGCAACGGCTGGGACGCGAGCGGCGGCGGCGGCGGCGCCGCCAGCTGGGATGCCGCCAGCGGCACCGGCTGGGATCTCGCCGAGAACGTCATCCGCAAGACGTTCCACTACCGCGACTGGTGCAACGCCCAGCATGCCTACGGCCTCACCGCCGTCGGCAAGTTCGAGACCGGCCCCCTCAAGCACACCGTCACCGTCGGCGGTGCGGCGTGGTCCGAGAAGTTCCACTCCGACAAGGGCCTCCAGCCCGGCGACTCGCCCTTCGCCATCGAGTTCCCCGTCAGCACGAGCGCGAACCCGAACGCCATCACGCTCCTGCCCCCGAGCGACTACGTGATGAGCGTCGGCAGTCCCCGTGAGAGCAATACGAACGACTACTACTTCGCGAGCTGGCAGTTGTACGCGCTCGACGACCGCCTGAAGATCAACGCCGCGATCAACCGCACCAAGATCAAGAACATCCAGTACGGTTCCCCGGCGAACGTCACCAAGCAGTCGAAGAACTCGCCGATGATCGGCGCGATGTTCGACGTCACCAAGGAGATCTCCCTCTTCGCGGTGCACTCGACCTCGCTCTTCCCGACCACCGACAAGAACGACTTCGACGTGCAGATGCCCCCGGTCA
>JAEZSJ010000191.1 GCA_023443985.1 Verrucomicrobiota bacterium
CGACGAGGGTGACATTGGCGGACTTGAGCATCGCGTCGGTGCCGGCGACGAGGGCGGTGAGACCGCGGGTTTCAAGGAGACCGAGGGCGGATTGAGCCATGGTATTGGAGGGTTGAGGATGAATGGACGGGTTTCGGAAAAGTCAGGCGGCGCGGCGGGCGCCGAGCAGGCGGGCGGCCTCGCGGGCGACGACGAGCTCCTCGTTGGCGGGGATGACGAGGACGCGCGTGGCCGAGTCGGCGGCGGCGAGATTGGTCTCGGGCGGCTCGACGGCGTTGGCGGAGAGGTTCAGGCGGAGGCCGAGTCCGGCGAGTCCGGCGCAGACCGCTTCGCGCAGCCAGGGGTTGTTCTCGCCGATGCCGGCGGTGAACACGAGGGCGTCGCAGCCGCCGAGCTCGAGCCAGAAGGCGCCGATCCAGTGGCGGATGCTGTGGACGAAGGTGTCGATCGCGAGCTGGGCGCGCGTGTCGCCGGCGACGGCGGCGGCGCGGATGTCGCGCAGATCGTTGCTCTTGCCGGAGAGGGCGAGCAGGCCGCTCTCCTTGGTGAGCTGTTTCTCGGCCTGCTCGAGCGTGAGGCCGAGGCGGCGCATCGCGCAGGGCACGGCGGCCGAGTCGAGGTCGCCCACGCGGTTGCTCTGCGGCAGGCCGGACTGCGGGCTGAGGCCCATGCTGGTGCCGATCGCCACGCCGTTGCGGATGCCGGTGACGGAGCTCGAGCCGCCGAGGTGGCAGGAGATGACGCGGAGCGGCGCGCCGTCGACGGCTTGCGGGCCGTCGAGGTAGAGGCGTCGCGCCGCAGTGGCGACATCGGCGCGGCCGAGGAGCTCGGCGGAGCGCTCGGCGACGAACTTGTGGCTCGCGCCGTGGAAGCCGTAGCGGCGGATGCCGGCGCGGTACCAGGCCTCCGGCACGGCGTAGCGACGCGCGTGGTCCGGCACCCATTGGTAGAAGGCGGTCTCGAACAGCGCGACGCGGGGAACGGTGGGATGGAGTTCGCGGAACAGCCTGAGGCCTTCGGCGTACGGAGGGTTGTGCGCGGGGGCGAGGTCGGCGGTGGCGCGGAGCGCCTGCTCGACCGTCTCGTCGGCCAGTACGCAGCCGGAGAGTTCGCCGCCGAGCACGGTCTTGAAACCGACGCCGTCGAGATCCGCCGCGGAGCGTACATGGCCGTCGGCCGCGAGGGCGGCCAGCGACTGGTCGATCGCCGGGGCGTAGTCGGTCACGCGCTCATGCCCGCCGCGCGCCAACAGGCGCGCCTGCTCGCCCTCGAGGGCGAAGAGGCGGTACTTGAACGAGGTCGAGCCGAGATTGGCGACGAGGATACGCACCGGGAGATTGGCGATTTGCGATTTCGGAGAGGGGCCGGAGTGGGGATCGCTGCTCCCGCGAGCAGCGCCACTGCGGGGCGCCGGCACCGGGAGTCGGTGACGGCGCGGGAGTGATTCAGCCGGGAACGACGCTCAGGCGTTGGCCCACTTGCCGAGCTGGGCGAGGTCGTCGTGCGGGCGCGGGATGACCTGGACGGCCACCACTTCGCCGATGCGCTTGGCGGCGTCGGCGCCGGCGTCGACGGCGGCCTTCAGCGAGGCGACGTCGCCGCGGAAGAAGGCCGCGACGTTGCCCGAGCCGATCGCCTCGTACCCGGAGAAGGTGACGTTGGCGGCCTTGAGGGCGGCGTCGATGGCCTCGAGGAGAGACGTGAGGCCTTTGGTTTCGATCATGCCGAGAGCTTCTTGAGCCATGGTAAAATCCGTTTGGTGGTTACAGGGTTCAGAGGGCGAACTGCTTGAGCAGCTCGGGGTGCGGGCGGGCGATGACGTGGGCGGCGGCAAGCTCGCCGACACGCTTGGCGGCGTCGGCGCCGGCTTCGACGGCGGCCTTGACGCTGCCGACGTCGCCCTTGACGAGGACGGTGACGAGGCCGCCACCGATCTGGATCTGGCGGGCGAGGGTGACGCCGGCGGCCTTGACCATCGCGTCGCTGGCTTCGACGGCACCGACGAAGCCCTTGGTTTCGATCATACCGAGTGAATCACTCATGGAGGAGCGGGGTTAACGGATTGTTGTTCTACGGTTGAAGGGTTGAGGGGAGAGGGGCGGGCGCGGCGCTCAGGGGAGCAGCTCGCACCGGGTGCCGGGGACGAGGCCGCAGGCGTTGGCCTCGTCGGTGTCGATGTGGACCTCGAGTTTGAAATCCTTGGATACGCGGACCAGCATGCGGTCGAAGGTCATGCCGCAGGGGCCGCCGACGCGGAGGCGCATGTACGCGCCGGCCTTCACGCCGTAGAAGGCGGCGTCGTCGGGGTGCATGTGCACGTGCGGGGCGGCGCGGATCACGCCCTCGGGCAGCTCGAGGAAACCGGCGGGGCCCATGAGCATGCAGCCCGGGGTGCCCTTGATGTCGCCGGAGGCGCGCACCGGGATGTCGAAGCCGAGGGAGATGGCATCGGTGAAGGCGAGCGCGACCTGGTTGAAGTCGCGGCAGGGGCCCAGGATGCGGAGGTTGGAGATGACGCGGCTGCGCGGGCCGATGAGGGTGACGCAC
>JAEZSJ010000133.1 GCA_023443985.1 Verrucomicrobiota bacterium
GGGTCCGCCGCCGCGGGTGTGGGCGGTGGATTTCCCGCCCGGCGCCGATGAACGGCAGGTGCGGGAGGCCGGCGCGGCCGGACGCCATTTCGCGCGCACGGGGGCCCGGATTCCGCGGCGGGGCGCCGGTGCCGAGCTGCGGATCGCGCTCGCGAAACAGGAACGGGTGTTGGCCGCGCCGGGTGCGCCCGGTCCGGCGCGCTGGCGCTGGTTGCCGGCGACCGTGCTGCCGTGCGGCCGGCTGGTGGTGGTGGCCCGCGACGACGAGTTCCTCGCCGGCGTGCTCGCGTCGCGCTGGTTCGACGTCTGGCGGCGGACCGGCTCCGCCGCGCGGCTGACACCGCGGGTCGTGAGTCGTTTCCCGTTGCCGTGGGCCCCCGACATGCCCCGCGGCGCGCTCACCCGCGACCAGGAGGAACACCGCGCCGCGGTCGTGCGCGCCTGGCGGGAGGCCGGCGGCGGCACGGCCGACATCGACCCCGCGGGCGCCGCGGCCGAGGAGTTGGCAGCCGCGGTTGCCGCGGCCTACGGCTGGGGTCGCGCTCCGGCGGCGGACGAGGCGCTGCGGCAGCTCCGCGAGGCCGGCGGAGCGGAGTGAAGGACGGGTGGTGTCAGGGGCCGGGTGCGGTCGGCGCCGGGCCGGTGTGGGCGCCGAACCATTGATGGACCCACTCGACCACCTCCACCCCGAAGAAGGCCAGGAGGGCGAAGAACACCGCGGTGACCAGCAGCATCACGAAGCCGGCGAGCACCAGGCCCCCGTCCTCCTCCATGCGGCCGACCGCGAGGGCGGCGATGGCGACCGCCGGCAGGAAGTTCGAGAACGGCACGGGCAACGGCGCCATGAGGAACAGCGCCGCGGCCACGATGCCCGCGCCGATCGCGCGGTGCATCCACTCGTCGGTGGCGAGACGCGTCAGCCGGCGGCGGGTGATGCGTTCGAAGAAGCGGATCACGTGCTCGGCGCCCCGCAGGATCCGGCCGAAGAACCGGGGTGGCAGGCGCCGCGCGCGCAGTGTGCCGGGCAGGCGGGGCCGGAGGCCCAGCATGAGCCGGAGCCCGAGATAGGCGATCACGGCGCCGACGACCGTCGAGATGCCCAGCAGCGACACCGGCGTGAAGAACGGCAGCGCGAGCAGGACGAGCAGCAGCGAGTACGCGCGTTCGCCCATGACATCGATCACCTCGCCCAGGCTCACCGGCTCCTGGCCGAAGCGCTGGTTCAGCGCGTGCAGCTCCGCGGAGAGGCGCGGCCCTCTCCCGGCGGGCCGGGGCTCGGTGGTGGCGACGGACATTGCTTGGGGAAGGTGCGCGGGGCCCGTTGCGCTGCAACCCTTCCGGCGCACCGCCGGCGGGCCGCGCGACTTTTCGCGGTTCAGCCTCGCCAGCGGCGGGACCGGCCGTTACCTCGACGCCCGCCGTGAATACTCGTTTCCTCGTAACTGACTTTGGCGATGTGAACAACGGTTGGGCCCAGGCGACGGGCACCGTCCAGAAGGCGATCAACATGGCCGCCACGGTCGGCGGCGGCACGGTGGTGTTCCCCCGGGGCATCTTCCGCTGCGGCACCCTCGAGATGCGCTCCAACGTCACCCTCGAGCTCACCAATGGCGCCGTGCTCCTCGCCTCCGGCGACCTCGAGGAGTACCGCCCGATCGCCGAGTCCCACGGCGACCGCCATCCCTACCACCTCATCGTCGCCCGCGGCTGCGAGAACATCGGCATCCGCGGCCCGGGCGTGATCGACGGCAACGCCGCCGAGTTCTGGGAGGACGCCTCGAACCCGCGCGCCCCGATCAAGGTCAAACGCCGCGTCGTCACCCCGCTCATCGAGTTCGTCGACTGCAAGGATGTGCGCGTATCCGACATCTTCATGCGCAACTCCCCCGGCTGGACGCTCCACCTCCAGCGCTGCGAGCGCGCCTGGGTCCATTGCGTGCGCATCGAGAACGACCTCCGCGCCCCCGACTCCGACGGCGTCGTCGTGAACGGCTGCCGCGAGGTCTGGATCCGCGACAGCTCCATCGTGACCGGCACCGACGCCGTGGCGCTCAAGGCCTGGCGCGACGCCGCGCCCTGCGAGCGCGTGACCGTCAGCCGTTGCTACATCCGCGCCCACGGCGCCGCGCTCGCCTGCGGCCCCGAGAGCGCGCACCCGATCCGCGACATCGTCTTCAGCGACTGCGTGGTCTACAACAGCCACACCGGCGTGGCGCTGCACGCGGTCGAAGGCGCGGTGATCGAGGAGGTGCTTGTGCACGACATCGTCGTCGACACCCGCTGCAACCTGCTCGACTCCCGCCCGCTCGTGCTCAACGCCCGCCCGCTGGACACCGCCGTCGGCGTCGCTCCGGTGATCCGCGGTGTCACGGTTCGCAACCTTCGCGCGCTCACCGACGGCCGCATGATCCTCGCGGCCACCAACGGCGGCGTGATCGAGGATGTGCGGCTCGACGACGTGACCGTGCGCTACCCGGTCGTGGAAAAGACGGCGCGCTACCTCGAACCCGCGATGGTCGAGGAACGCGTCGGCAGTCCCGAAGCGCGCAACGCCAGCGCCGCGCTGGTCGCCGAGAATGTCCAGCAGCTCCGCGTGACTAACTTCGATGTGCGCTGGCCCGCGGGCGCGCCGGCGGCCGAGTGGTTGCCGGAGTGGAAACGGCTGCGCAACACCTCCGAGGTGCTGCAGCGCGATGCGTGGCTCGCCGAGCCCAAGCCCGCCGTGCCGGCGCTGTGGTTGCGCAGCGTCAACGCCGAGCTCACCACGCGCGCGCAGGGCCTCAACGGCGCCCCCACGATCGACGCCCGCGACAGCCAGCTGGCGTGACGCTGCTTCGCGGGCCGCGAGCCTTGGCGCGCGCCGCCTGCGGAGCTGCGCTCCAGCGCGGCAACAGCGGTGCGGTCCTCCCGCGGCGCGGTTCGCGGGAGCAGCCATGCCCGCTCGTCCCCTCGGGGGGCGCGTGCGCGTTTCGCTCCGTTTTCGTGCCGCCGACGGGCTGCGGGCCACGTCGCCGCCGTGGCCTACCGCTACGGATCTAGCGCGACAGGTCGCGTTGGGTGAGCACGCGGTGTCCGCGGATCGAGAGCGCCTGCGCGGCGAGATCGCGATCCTCCACATGCGCGACGAGGCCGTACTTGCCGTGGGGCCGCACCAGGAACGGGAACAGGTAGTGGATGTTCACCTCGGCTTCGAGGATCGCGGCGAGCAGGGCACCCAGGCCGGCTTCGCTGTCGAGCTCGACGCCGAGCACCTCGCTCTCGTTCACATAGTAGCCGTGCTGGCGCAGGGTGTCGTAGGCCTTGTCGGGATCGTCGACGACGAAGCGCACGATCGAGGACTCGGTGATGTCGATCACCGTCAACGCGAGCACATGCACGTTGTGCCCGGCCAGCAGGGCGACGAGGTCGTGCAATGCGCCGCACTTGTTCTCGACGTAGAGGGAGAACTGGCGGATCGGATCGCTCGAGCTCGGCGTGCTGGTTTTGACGGACGACGGCATGGCGAGGGCGTAGGCTGACCCCAAGCCATGGCGAACTTCGCGACCGGGTCAAAAGGTTAAGGGGGCGCGCGCCGGACACCGGGGGCTCCCGGGCGGGGTCGGTCCGAGGCGCCGCTCCGGGGTGGTGGCCTGCCGCGATTCGGCGGGCTTATGGTGCGGCGGCGGGCGGCCGAGCCGTGCCTGATTCCGCGGCACGCGGGGCGGGAGCGGGCGCGAATTGGCTGGCGTCTGCCCTCTCGGCGGACTTGCTCCCCAGCCGTTCCGCCATGCCGAGTCTCCATCACATCCCGCTGGGCCGTCCCATCCCGGACCGCCCGCATGCGATTTCGGTGAGTCTGCCGACGATGGCCGACCTGATCGGGTACGAGGAGCGGGACCCGGCGGTGCTGCGGCAGATGGCGACCGGCTACCCGCGGTTCGTGCTTCATCCGTTCGTGCGCACGCTCACGCAGGAGTTTGCGCGGCGGCACGGCCTGCAGGGGCGCGCGGTCTGGCTGGCGACGACGCCCGCGCTCGCGGAGCGGCTGTGCGCCTGGCTGGGCGGCGATGCGCGGGTGGTCACCGAGGGCGAGCTGGCCGCGGTGACATTTGCCGCCGATCCGGACCGCAACGCGCGGGCGAAGGCGTTTCTGCAGCATTGCGGCGGTTTTCTCTCCTCGCGCCAGGCGGAGGATCTGCTGGCCGCGGCCGGGCTCGTGCCGGCGCCGCAGCGCGAGGACGTCGTCGAGGTGAACGCCCTTGGCGCGGTGAAACGCGAGCTGCGGCGGGCGTTCACCGGCGCGGCCGACGAGGATCTGTTCGTCGCCAACAACGGTATGAACGCCGTGCACTCCGCCTTCGCGGCGGTCAACGCCGTGCAGGCGCCGCGCGGGCGCACCGTGTGGATCCAGCTCGGCTGGCTGTACCTCGACACCATCGCGATCCTCGGGAAGTTCACCGCCCAGCCGGCGGTCGACCACGTGGTCGTGCCCGCGGCGCACGATCTGGCGGCGGTGCGCCGGGCGCTCGAGGAGAACCGCGGGCGCGTGGCGGCGATCGTCACCGAGGTGCCGACCAACCCGTTGATCCAGTGCGCCGATGTCCCCGGGCTCGCCGCCCTCGCGCGGGAACACGGCGTGCACCTCGTGCTCGACGCGAGCATCGCCTCGCCGTGGAACGTCGATGTGCTGCCCCTGGCCGATGTCGCTCTGGCCAGCCTCACCAAGTATGCGGCGGGCGAGGGCGACCTGCTCGTCGGCGCGGTGGCGGTGAATCCGCGGCGCCCCGATGCCGCGGCGTTGCGCGCCGCGCTCGGGGAGCGGGTGGCCCCGCCGTACCGGCGCGATCTGGCGCGGCTGGCGCGCGAGATCCGCGATGTCGACAGCCTGCTCGCCGGGGTGAACGCGGCGACGCCGCTCGTCGTGGAGTTTCTCACACGCCGGCCCGAGGTGACGCGGGTGCACTGGGCGCTCGCCCCGGAGTCGCGGGCGAACTACCTGCAGATCGCCCGCTCGCCGGCGGCGGTGGGCGGCATGATCACCTTCGAGGTGGCGGCGGGGCGGAGCGGGCGTGTCTACGACCGGGCGCGGTTGCCGAAAGGGCCGAGCTTCGGGCTGCGCACGACATTGCTCTGCCCGTTCATGGTGCTCGCGCACTACGACCTGGTGTCGAAACCGGAGGGCCGCGCGCGCCTCGCCCGGCACGGGCTCAACCCCGAGCTGTTGCGGCTTTCGGTGGGACTGGAGCCGGTCGAGGAGATCATCGGCGCGCTGGCCGAGGCGCTCGACGCGAGCGAAACGAGTTGAGCCGCGCGCGAAGCGGCGGAGGATTCCGGCACCATGATGAAAGGCCAGAAGGTTGTGTGCATCAACGACAGCTTCCCCGCGGTCGTGCGCGCGATCTACAAGCAGCTGCCGGTGAAGGGCGTCACGTACACGGTCCGCGATGTCTTCCTCGGCCGCGAGAAGGTGGTGAAGGCCGGCGACTCGGCCACGGTCGGGCTGCTGCTGGAGGAGCTGGTCAACCCGCCGGACCCGCTCCACAAGGGCCAGCAGGAGCTCGGGTTCAACTCCGAGCGTTTCGCCCCGCTCGAGGAGGTGCCGGACGAGGAGGCCGAGGCGGCGCTGGCCGGCGTGGCCGAGGGCGGCGCGAACAGCGGTTTCTTCATGCCCGACAAGCCGATCGGGCCCTTCGGCACGAACTGAGGGCGACGACCTTCGGGAGGCGAGGGAGGAGGGCGGAGCGTGCATCGCGCGCCCGGGCGCCCCTGCCCTCCACCGCCGATGACCGCCGTGAGGTATCGAGTCGCGGCGGCGTCTGCTCCGCGCGCGCCCGGTACGGCTCGGTCCGGCACGCCCGTACCTTGACCGAGGCCGCAGATGCCGACGACGGTGGCACCAGTCCGGAAGGCCCCAACAGCTCGGAGGCGAGGCGGATCACTGGGTCTCGGCCCTGCCGGGATGAACCAGCCTGCGCGGGGTGATCAGAACGCGCGAGGATGCCGCGGGGCATCGGACCTCACGGTTTGATCGCATCCCGTGAGTTCTCCGCGCCACAGCGGCTTCGCTCGCCGGTCAGTGCTGTCGGCCTGGATTCGTGCGGGCTTCCTCCAGCTCGAGCCACGACCATTGCTTGTCGACCTCGGCTTGGAAGGCGGCGACGACCTCCGGGTGCTTCTTGAGGTGCTTGAAGCGGCCCTGCGAGAAGACCCACTCGGCGACCGGCTTCACCTGCTCCGGGCGGTAGTTGATCGTGAACCGCCCCTGCTCGACCTCGAAGAGCGGCCAGAAATTGCAGTCCACCCCGAGGCGGGCGCTCTCGATGCCCTTGTCGGAATCGATCTTCCAGCCGGGGATGCAGGGGCTGAGGAGGTTGATGAACGACGGCCCATCGTGGTCGACGGCCTTCTTCATCTTCCGGAAGAGGTCACCCACATCATGGATACTGGCTTGGGCCACGTAGCCGACGTTGTGGGCGAGCATGATCTTGGTGAGGTCCTTGCGGTTGCCCTTGCGGCCGTAGGATTCGCTGCCGACCGGCGTGGTCGTGGTGGCGGCGCCGAGCGGCGTGGCCGACGAGCGCTGCACGCCGGTGTTCATGTAGGCGCCGTTGTCGTAGCAGATATAGGTGAGGTCGTGGCCGCGCTCCATCGCGCCGGAGAGCGACTGCAGGCCGATGTCGTAGGTGCCGCCGTCGCCGCCCATGACGACGAACTTCAGCTTCTTCTTCAGGCGGCCCTGGCGGACGAGAGATTTGTAGCACGCTTCGACGCCGCTCATCATGGCGCTGGCGTTCTCGAAGGCGGTGTGGATCCACGGGATCTGCCAAGCGCTGTAGGGGAAAATCGAGCTCGCGACCTCGAGGCAGCCGGTGGCGTTGCCGGCGACGATCTCGTAGTCGGCGGAGAGGCGCGTGAGCATCTTGGTGAAGATGCCGGTGGGGCAGCCGGCGCACATGCGGTGGCCGCCGGAGAACGTGCCCGGGCGGGCGCACATGGCCTTCGTCTCGGGGGAGAGTTCGGCGAGTTGCGGGGCGTTGGTGCTCATTGCTTGTCTCCTCGCACGTTGATCCAGCGGCCCTGGCGGTCGCCGACGGAGCCCTTGTCGAGGCAGAGGCGGCTTTCGCCGATGATCTGCTCGATGTGGCGCAGCGTGAGCTCGCGGCCGCCGAGACCGAAGGTCTGGCCGAGCAGCAGGGGGCGGTTGCTCGAGTAGTTGTACACGGCGGTATTGATCTCGGTGAAGACCGGCCCGTGGGCGCCGAAGCTCGCGCTGCGGTCGAGCACGGTGACGATCTTCGCGCGCGCCAACGCCTGCGCGATCTGGGCGTAGGGGAAGGGGCGGAAGCTGCGGATCTTCAGCAGGCCGACCTTCTCGCCCTTCGAGCGCATCTGGTCGATGACCTCCTTGATTTCGCCGCAGGCGGAGCTGAGCGCGACGAGCACGATCTCGGCGTCGTCGAGCCGGTATTCCTCGAAGAGGCCGTACTGGCGCCCGAAGGTGCGGGCAAACTCGTCGGAGACCTCCTGGATCACGCGGAGAGCGTTGCGCATGCCCTGTTCCTGGCTGCGCTTGTGCTCGATGTAGTAGTCCTGCAGGTCGAGCGCGCCCCAGGTGACGGGACGGTCGGTGTCGAGGATGCTGTGGCAGGGCTTGTGCGGACCAACGAAGGCGCGCACGGCCGCGTCGTCCTCGAGCTGCATGGTCTGGATCGAGTGGCTCGTGATGAAACCGTCCTGACAGACCATGAGCGGGAGGCGGACGTCGGGGTGCTCGGCGATGCGGGCGGCCATGACGAGGTTGTCGTAGGCTTCCTGATTCGTCTCGCTGTAGAGCTGGATCCAGCCGGCGTCGCGGGCGCCCATCGAGTCGCTGTGGTCGCAATGGATGTTGATCGGGCCGGTGAGCGCGCGGTTCACGAGTGTCATCAGGACCGGCTGGCGCATGGAGGCGGCGACGTAGAGCAGCTCCCACATGTACGCCATGCCGGCGGAGCTGGTGGCGGTCATCACGCGGCCGCCGGCGGCGCTGGCGCCAATGCACGCACTCATCGCGGAGTGCTCGGACTCGACGGTGACGAACTCGGTGTCGACCTGCCCGTTGGCGACGTAGGTGGAGAAGTCCTCCACGACCTGCGTCGACGGCGTGATCGGGAAAGCGGCGACAACGTCGGGGTTGATCTGGCGCATGGCTTCGGCGCAGGCGCCGGCGCCGGTGATCGGGACGATCCTGGGGGTTCCGGTGGTGGCGAGTTTCATGGGTCAGACCTCGTCGCGGACCATTTCGAGGGCCTTGACCTGACCCTGCTTGTTGACGGGACACTCGCGCACGCAGAGGCCGCAACCTTTGCAGTGGTAGTAGTTGATTTCCTCGACGAACTTGCGCGGCGCGCCGGCGGGATCGATGCCGTCCTCGAGCTTGATGGCGTCTTCCGGGCAGAACTCCCAGCAGGCGAGGCAGTGGGTGCAATGCTCGCGGTGGGTGATGGGCTTCCACGTACGCCAGGACCCGGTTTCGTATTGGGCGGCGCTGCCGGCCTCGGTGATGACCCCGCCGAGCGGGAGGTCCTGCCAGTTTTTCAGGGTGCTCATGTCGTGTTCCTCAGCCGATTTGGCAGAGGTCGTGCCCCTGCTGGACGGCCTGCAGATTCTTTTCCACGAGGTCCTGCCCGAGCAGGCCGGCGATGACGTGCGCGGCCTCCTCCTTGAGCTTGGTGACGCCGATGATGTGCGGAGCGATCTTGGCGAAGGCGCCGAGCATGGTGGAGTTGGGGATCTCGCGCTTGAAGAGCGCGCGGGAGATGCGGTTGGCGGCGACCGTGACGACGTGATTGTCGACGCCGAGGAGGGCGCGCACCTCGTCGGGGGTCTTCTCGATGTTGACGATGAAGACCGTGTGTTCGTCGATGCCCTCCTTGACCGCGGGGAGGGGGAGCAGGGTGGCGGCGATCACGATGACGACATCGGGATTCGTAACCGGTGTATGGATTCGAATGGGCTTCTCGCAGAAACGGTTGAACGCCTTCACCGGTGCGCCGCGGCGCTCGGGTCCGTATTCGGGAAAGGCGCCGACATTGCGACCGGTGCCCTGCACGCACTCGGCGAGGGACTTGGCCCCGGTCACGGCACCTTGGCCGCCGCGGCCGTGCCAGCGGATCTCGAAATAGCCGGAAATCTGTTCGGGGGTGCTGACCATCGGGGGAGGAAGGGGTTTGGCGGAGAGGAAGGTGCGAACGTGGGTACACAGAGGCGCTAGACAATCCCGAATTCCCGGCGGGCGGCAGAAAAACAGGGGCCGTGAACGAAAAACACCGAGCTGCGGGACAACGTGTCGTTATTCCCGATTGTTTGAAACGGCCGGGAACCAATTCGCCCAAAATGGCCGACGGCCGCAGAACGCGTCCGAGCGACCTCGGGAAATATCTGTTTTGGGTCTGAATATTCGGGTACCGATTCGCTGACACTGGAGGCAGAGTGGCCCGGAAATCTTAGTATCAGCGGCGTCCGGTCGGTGCTCCGACCACGGGAACGAACTCGCTAGCACCAGCGGACCAGGACTCCGGGCCCGGTGCTACTTGGACGGGTGCCGCGTTGCCCTCGGGCTTTGCCGCGGATGGTGAAAAAGCCCCGTGGGCCCACGACTACTATTCCGGCCTGCTCGCCTCAAAAACCAACGCTGCCACGCACCGTGACCGACGCCTCGGGAACCCGCGCGTTCGACTGCTACGAATCGTGCGAGAACCTGCAGGGCATGAGCGCTCGGCTTTCATCCGAGTCGTCGCCCGCCGGCTTCTTCGTCTCCCGCATGCTCAATTATGGTTACCAGTACTCTGTCGCCGGCCGGCGCAATGGCACAGTGGCATCGGTCCAATACGGCAGCGGGGTCTGATTACTGGGTGACTTGCGGCTATGATAAAGTGACGGTCGCAACAAGTCGGCACCGGCGGCGCCGCGAAATCGACCGGCTTCTGTCAGGAGTCGAGGCATGACGTCTTCAGATCTGCCTCGGTGGTTCGCCCGCCGCCGCCGCGTGGGGCGCAGCCCTTTACGCGGTCCGCCGTCTGCCCGCCGTCCGCGCCTTGCCGCCCCGCCGCCCGATACCACCAGCGCAGCGCCTCTCTGGCACCGGCGCGCGCCGGCTCCGGCATGCCCCGCAGGTACGACTGAATCAGAATGATGGACGCTCCC
>JAEZSJ010000198.1 GCA_023443985.1 Verrucomicrobiota bacterium
GCCGACAACGACGCGGACTCGGTCCCCGAGCCCCACGAGGAAGCCGAGGCGCCGCGCCGGCTCGTGCACGCCGAGATGAGCACCTGCGTGCGCGAATACGTGGCGCGGCTGGCGCCCGAGCATCGCGCCGTGATCGAGCTCAAGGATCTGGAGGGCTTGACCAACGAGAAGATCGCCGCGCGTTTGGGGGTGAGCGTGGACAACGCCAAGATCCGTCTGCACCGCGCGCGACAGGCGTTGCGCCGCGAGCTCGAACACGGTTGCGAGTTCTACCAGAGCGAGACGGGCACGCTCGCCTGTGATCGGAAGATATCTGCGTCGGTCGCCGGAAAGTCCGTATCTCCGACACCAGCGATCTCGTCCAAGGAGGTGAGGCCGGCTGCCCGCGCACAACGCGCCAAGGCAGCCGACCGAAATCAGAATACAACCGACACCTCCATGAACATGCCCTTCAACTGCGGCTGTGCCGCCCCTGCTCCTGCTTCCAACAACGCCTCCGCCACGCCCGTGGCCGGCTTCTCGCCCATCGCCGCCGAGTACGTCGCCCTCGGCGCGGCGATCGGCGCCAACTGCGAGCCCTGCCTGAAATACCACGTGGCCGCGGCGCTGAAGGTCGGCATCACGCTGACCGATATCGCCAAGGCCGTCGCCATGGCCGCGAAGGTGAAAGAGACTCCGGCGCGCGCTATCCTGAAGCTCGCCGAGCAGCTCACGCAGACTGGCGGGGAAAGCGCCGGAGCCTCCTGCGCCGCGCCGGCTCCCGGCTCGACCGCCGGCTGCGGTTGCACCTGAAGGACAAGGCTCGGATTCGCGGCGTACGGCCGGGCCGCCGCCGCGCGACCGGGCGAGGAAACTTCCTTGCGTCGATTCAATCAGGTGATTGAATCAGCCCATCGACACCGCCGAACACATTCTGCTCACCGCCGAGGACCTCTTCGCCCGCCACGGCGTGGAGGCGGTGTCGGTGCGGCAGATCCAGGAGAAGGCCGGCGTGAACGTGGCGGCGGTGCACTACCACTTCGGGAGCCGTGCCGACCTGATCCGCGCCGTGCTGCGGCGGCGCGTCGAACCGCTCAACGCCCGGCGCATCGCGTTGCTGGAGGTGCTCGAGGCGGCCCACCCGGCCCCGGCTCCGCTTGCGCTGGAGGACGTGCTGCGCGCCTTCGTCACCCCGGTTTTCGAGCTGCTGGAGGAGGAGCCCAACGCCGCGTGGCTCATGGCGCACGTGCACACGACGTACGACGACAAGCTGCGGAAATGGTACTTCGAGCTGTTCGCGCCGCTGGTCTTGCGCTTCCAGCCGGCGTACCTGCGGGCACTGCCGGCGTTGGCGCCCGCCGTGGGGTGGGCGCGCATGCAGTTCGTCTGGGGCTCGATGATGTACCTGCTCGTCCGGGCGCAACGCAGCCGGACGCTCGGCGCCTCGGCTCCGCCCGAGCTGCCGGCAGCGGCCCTGATCGACGAGTGGGTCGCGTTCTGCGCAGCGGGCCTGCGCGCCGGAAAACAATCTCCATGAAGACCTCCGTCCCTGGTGAGTCCGCACCGCTGCGCGTGCTCCTCGCACCGTTCGGCAGCGAGGGCGATGTGGCTCCGTTTCTCTGGTTGGCCGACCGGTTGGTCGCACGCGGGCATCGTGTGCGCGTCGCCGCCAATCCGCTTTTCGCCGACCTCGTCCGGCGCCGCGGGCACGACTACTACGCGGCCGGCAGCGCGGAGTTGCTGCGCGTCACGATGGAGGACCCTCGCGTCTGGGACGGCCGCAAGGCGCCGCAACTTCTTCTGAACAGCCTGGTGGGTTCGCTCGCCGGTTGCGCGGAGCCGTTCCTGCGCGCAGAGACCGGTGCCGATCTGCTGGTCGGCTCCAGCTTCGCTCTCGGCGCGTTCTTCGCGGCGGAGTCGCGAGGTATCCCCTACGTGCGGTTGCACCTGCAAGCCTCCGCGTTGCGGTCGGTGGGCGACCTGCCCGTGCTCGGCGATCGACTCGGCTGGACGCGGCGCCTGCCCGCCCCGGTGATCCGCGGGCTGTTCCGGCTGCTCGATCTTGGTCTCGACGGCCAACCGTTGCGGCAGGTCAACCGCTTCCGGGCCACGCTGGGGTTGCCCCCGCAGCGTTCCTTCTACCGGGACGTGTGCAACGGCGGGGCCGGCCTGGGCGGCTTGTTCCCCGAGTGGTATGCGCCTGTGCAGCCCGACTGGCCCACGGGTATCCGCCTCTTCGGGTTCCCGCTCGAGCCGGCGGCTCCACCGGCGCCGCTCGCGGAACCGGTGGAGCGGTTTCTCGCCGGCGGCGAGAAACCCGTGCTCTGGACCCACGGCAGCGCCAACTACCACACGGCGGATTTTGTCCGCGCGGCGGAGCGGACCTGCGCACAGCTCGGTGTGCGCGGGATCGTCGTCGCGCCGCGGATCGGTGAGACCGCCGCGCCGGCCGCGCCGGGAGTTCTTCGGCTCGACTACGCGCCGTTCGACGGCCTCTTCCCGCGGTGCCGCGCCTTGGTGCACCACGGTGGCATCGGAACGCTCGCGAAGGCGTTGCGGGCCGGTCTGCCGCAGCTCGTGATTCCGCGGGCGTATGATCAGTTCGACAACGCCGCCCGGGCCGAGCGTCTCGGCTTCGGGCTCGGGCTCAGCTACCGGCACCTGCACCGCACGGCCGAGAGACTCCGCGCGCTGCTCGCCGAGCCGCGTCACGCCGCCCGTGCCCGCGAGCTAGGCAGACAAGTTTCGGTTCCGGCCGATATCGTCGCTTGGCTGGAAGGGATCGCCATCGGCAGCCGCTCGAAGTCGCCGCACGCTGCGCCGGCAGACTGAGCCCGCCAGACGCGGCTTGTCGCCCTCCTCGCGCGCGGCGATAACGCCGCCGCGCCATGGCCGAGTCGCTTGAACCCGAAAGCTGGGAGGAGGAAGCCGCCGAGCAGGTCGAGGAATGGTCGTCCGACTCGCTGCGGCTGCTGGGCGGTTTCTGGGAGAAGGCCGGGGCGATGGCGTGGCCGCGCGACGCGAAGGGCGAAGGGTACTGGGAGTTGCTGAAGACGCGGCGGGTGGAAATCGCCTACTGCATGCTCTTCGTCTTCACCTCGAGCTTCGGGCAGACGTTTTTCCTGTCGCTCTTCAGCCCGCATTGGGGCGCGGCGCTCGGCCTCTCCGCGGGCACTCTGGGTCTGGTGTACGGG
>JAEZSJ010000040.1 GCA_023443985.1 Verrucomicrobiota bacterium
CGGTGGCGGTGCGCGGCTGGCCGAGTGTGCGCGCGGCCTACCGCGGATCGGCGCGGAGCCGCGCCACCAGAAGGGCGGTGGCGTGAGGACTGCGCCTGCCGACACATCGGCCGAGGTGGACCGAGTCCGTTCCGGCGCAGCGGGCGTGGGAGACGGTGCGGGCGGAAGCGCCCACACCGCGTGAACCGTCGCTACGGAATGGTCGTGATCGTGGCCACACCCTCGCGCAGGCCGTCGCCGCGCGCGGTCAGCCGCAGGGTGCCGGGCTGGCCGGGCTTCGCGCGCACGATCACGAGGCAGAGGCCGTTGAAGGCCTTGCGCCGGGGGGCGGTGAACGGCTCGAAGCTCGTCTGATCGCCGTTGTCGGTCGCGACGATCTCGCCGGGGCCCTCGAGGCTGAAACGCAGGGCGTGATCCGCGCGTGGCGCGGTCAGGCCGGCGGCGTCGGTGACCCGCACGGTGATGAATGCGAGGTCGGCGCCATCCGCCCGGATCTCGGCGCGGTCCGGCGTCGCCTCGAGCGCGGCGGGCGTGCCGGCGGTCTTCACGGTGGCGGCGGCCCAGCGGCGGCCCTCCTTGTAGGCGACGACCTCGAGCGTGCCGGGCTCGTATTTCACGTCGTCCCAGCGCAGGCGGTATTCGAAATCTCCCTTCTTCTTGCGGCCCAGCGAACGGCCGTTGAGGAAGAGCTCGGCCTCGTCGCCCGACGTGAAGACGTGCACGGGCGTGACCTGCCCGACACGTTCGGGCCAGGTCCAGTGGGGCAGGAGGTGCGCCATCGGGAGGTCGGGGCGCCAGTGCGACTGGTAGAGGAAGAACCGGTCCTTCCTGAAGCCGGCGAGGTCGATGATGCCGGAGTATGCGCTGCGGGCCTCGTAGTAGGGCGTCGGCTCGCCGAGGTGGTCCCAGCCGGTCCAGACGAACTCGCCCAGGACGAAGGGGTGGCGCTCGAGCGAGGCGAAGACCTTGTCGACGGAGGCGCCGAAGTCGACGGCGTGCAATTCGTAGGCGGTCACGTAGTGGTTCTTTGAATCACCGCCCACGCCGTCGCGGAGGGGCGCGCTGAGCTCCCGCGAGACCGGGAAGAGGTAGGCGCCGCGGGTGCTGAAGGCGGAGGCAGTCTCGCTGCTCAGGATCGGTTTCCGCGGGAACTTGGCGCGGTAGGCGTCGTACTGCGGCCTGGTGCGGATGCGCTCGGTTCCCTCGAAGACCGGGTCCTGCCGGATGCCTTCGCCCTGGTAGTTGAGGCTGATCACGTCGAGTTCGGCGGGCAGCGGCATGTCGGGTTTCGCGAAGTTCATGGCGCACGTCACCGGGCGGCTCGGATCCTCCTCGCGCACGATGTCGCGCAGCCGCGCGGCGATGGCGGCGCCGGCGACGTCGGTGTACTGCTCGCCGACCTCGTTGCCGATGCTCCAGAGGATGATCGAGGGGTGGTTGCGATCGCGCCGCACCATCGCGCGCAGGTCCTGCTCGTGCCAATCGGGGAAGATCAGATGGAAATCGAGCGGCGTCTTCTTGCGCTCCCAGCAGTCGAACGCCTCGTCCATCACGAGGAAGCCCAGCCGGTCGGTGAGCTCGAGCAGCTCGGGCGCGGGCGGATTGTGGCTCATGCGGATCGCGTTGCAGCCCATCTCGCGCAGCAGTTCGAGCTGGCGCTCGGCGGCGCGCACATTGAAGGCGGCACCGAGCGCCCCGAGGTCGTGGTGCTGGTTCACGCCGCGGAGCGGGATGCGCTCGCCGTTCACGGACAGCCCCCGCTCGGGATCGAACTGCAGCGCGCGGATGCCGAATCGGGTCTCGTGGACATCGACGACCCTGCCCTCCCGCGTGACCGTCGTCACTGCCACGTAACGGTGCGGCTGCTGGTGGGGCGGCGGTCCCCAGAGCCGGGGCGCGGCGAGCGTCGCGGAGGCGGCGACGGCGACGCTTCCACCCGCGGGCACGGTGGTTTCGGCGGAGCCGAGGGCGAGCACCGCGGCGCCGACCTTCCGGCCCGCGGAATCGAGGGCGAAGAGCTCCGCGGCGACGCGCACCGTGGCGTCGGCGGTCGTGTCGTTGACGATGGTCTGCGAGAGGTCGATGGCGGCGGACTGCGCCGAGACTTCCCGGGTGGTGGCAAACGTCCCCCACTGGCCCACGCGCACGGGCGAGGCCTTCGTGAGCCAAACGTTGCGGTAGATCCCGCCGCCCGGATACCAGCGGGACGAGGCGGGCGGGTTGTCGAGCCGGATGGCGAGCTGGTTGGTGGCACCAAATCTCACATACGGAGTGAGGTCGAGCTGCCACGAGCTGTAGCCGTACGGCCAGCCGCCGACGAGCCGGCCGTTGAGCCAGACCATCGCGTAGGACATGGCGCCGTCGATCTCGAGAATGACGCGTCTGCCCGCGTCCTCGGCGGGGAGGTCGAGCGACTTGCGGTACCAGCCGATGCCCCAGCTCGGCAGTCGCCCCATTCCGCCGAAGTCGCCGGTCTCGAAGAACGGCCCCTCGATCGCCCAGTCGTGCGGGAGGTCGATGCGGCGCCAGGCGCTGTCGTCGAAATCGGCATGGACGTACGGGATCGCGACGACGGGTTCGCCGGCGGGGCGGACGTGGCGCCGGGCCGGATCGGCGAGGAAGGCGTTGCCGGTCGGCAAAATCCAAGGTTTGAGCACGGAGCGGCCGGCGGCGGCGAGCTGTTCGGCCTCCTCGGGGCGGGCATCGGCGACGCGGAGCTCCTGTGCGCCGGCGATGTCCGGGCGCACGTCGTAGAGCAGCGGTGTGGCGAGGCCCGGCGGGTCCTCCTTCTGGAAACGCCAGTCGCTGTTGAGCAGGATTCGTTCGCGGGGCGCGGCATCGGCGCCCGCGAGCGAGGCGGTTGCCAGCGCGAGGGTCAGCAGCGGCAGGGCGGGGAGACGAGGGCGGAGGTGCATGGGGGAGCGGGTTGGAGTCGGGGAGGGCGGGGCCGGAACCGATGTTACCAGTTTCCGGGATCTCCGCCATCACCCACCCGTGTGAATCGTTGGCGTTGCGGTGCGGCCCGGGGACGGGTTTGCTGCACCTCCTTTCGCCTCATCCCGGTGCGCCCATGAACCTCGGTCCGCTTCTGCTCCTCTGCCTGGTCGGGTGCGTCGAAGGTGGCATTGCGAACGCGGAGACGGGGGAGCGCACCCCGGACTTCGCCGCGGTGCTGACGCGGGCCGGGCAGGTGCTGGAGCTCACGGAACGCGAGGCGGCGCGCGCGGTCCCGCTGCGGCTCACGGGAGTCGTCGTGGGCGAGGCGCCGCCGATCGGAAAGGGCTTCGTCCTCTGGGATGGGGGCGACTTCATCTACGTGCGCAACGAGGCCGCGGGTGCGGCCGGCACCTTGGCGCGCGGCGACCGGGTGGAGATCGAGGGGGTGAGCAACGCCGGGGGTTTCACGCCCTCGGTGGTCATGACCGCCGGGCGGACCGTGGGGCGGGGCGAGCTTCCCGCGCCGCAGGCGGTCGACGCCGGGGACCTCCTCGCCGGCCGGCACGATGCGGAATGGGTGCGGCTGCGGGGCATCGTGCGCAGCTGCGAACCCTCGACGGAGTGGGCGGGGAGCTGGCGGCTCACGCTCGCGAGCGGAGGCCATATCTTTGCGGTCCATGCAAACGACGAGCTCACGCCCGAAGCGCTGGTCGATGCGGAGGTCCGGGTCGACGCGTTGGTGTTCAACCAGCACAACCTCAGCCGGCAATCGGTGGGCGCGCTGCTCTTCGTGCCGGCCGGTACGGGGATCGCGATCGAGACACCCCCGCCGGCGGACCCGTTCGCCGCGCCGGTCCGGGCGGTCGCGACGCTGCTGCAGTTCGAGCGCGGCGGGCGCGGCGGCCATCGGGTCCACGTGCGCGGGCGGGTGACCCACCATGAGCCGGGGAGGGAACTCTGGATCCGGGACGGCGCCCGCGGCCTGCGTGTTTTCGCACGGCAGAACGAGATGCTGCCAGCGGGAACGGTCGTTGGTGTACTTGGTTTTCCAGTTCAAGGAGCCTATTCCCCCAGGCTGGAGGACGCGGTCTTCCGGCGGATCGATGCCGGCGCCAACCCGGAGCCGTTCGCGCCACGGGACCTCCGCGACGCCATCGCGCATGAATCGGATCTGTTGGCGCTTGAAGGACGTCTGGTGGATCTGCAACGCGGCGGCGACCGCCTGCAACTGCTGCTCGACTGGCGGGGGGCGCTTGTTCCGGCATCGGTCGCGTGGTCGCCCGCGCAGCCGGTTCCGACCGGGTGGCGGTCGGGCGCGATGGTCCGAGCCGCCGGCATCTGTCGTGTGCCGAGCGATGAACCCGGCCGGGCCAGCGGCACGTGGGAGCCGCGCTCGTTCGAACTGCAGTTGCGCCGCGGCGACGACCTGCGGGTCCTGCGGTCCGCGCCGTGGTGGAGTCGCGAACGGGTGTTCGGGGGGCTGGGCGCCGCCTCGGGGGTGGGTGTGCTGGTGATCGGGATGCAGATCGCGGCCGCCCGGCGCCGCCGGAAGGAGGCGGCCCGCGAGCGGGCGCGCGCGGAGTCGGAGTTCGCGGCCATCCTGGCGGAGCGGAACCGGGTGGCACGGGAAATCCACGACACGTTGGCGCAGGGGCTCGCGGCGGTCTCGATGCGTCTCGAACTCGCCACGAACGCCCCCGATCCCGCCGCGATCGGCGCGCATCTCGCCACGGCGCACCGGCTCGTGCGCGAGACGCTGGCCGAGGCCCGCACCTCGATCTGGGCGATGCGCTCCCATTCGCTGGAGTTGCGCGGGCTCGCGGGAGCGCTGGAGGGGCTGCTGCGCCAGTTCGCCGAGGGCACGGGGATCGAGACGCGTTGGGAGACCTCGGGGACGCCGGCGCCCTTGGCTCCGGTGGTGGAGAACGAGCTGTTGCGCATCGGGCACGAGGCGATCGCCAACGCGTTCCGCCACGGCGCACCGCGGCGGGTCGAGGTCGGCCTCCATTTCCGGTCGCGGCAAGTGGAGCTCGCGATCAACGACGATGGCTGCGGCTTCGATCCCGCCCACGCCGGCACGGGCGCGGGGCAGTTCGGCGTGATCGGGATGCGGGAGCGGGCCGAACACATCGGGGCGGTGCTGGAACTGGAGTCCGCGCCCGGGCGGGGCACGCGTGTGACCGTGGTGGTGCCGCTTGCCGGCGGCCAAAACGACTCTGGAAACAAGATACAAGCTTCATGACTCCCGTGATCCGACTGCTGATCGTCGACGACCACCCGGCCTTTCGCGCCGGACTGGTGGCATTGCTATCCGACCAGCGGGATCTGCAGGTGGTGGCGGAGTGCGGCGACGGCCGGCAGGCGGTCGAGCTGTACCGGCGCGAGCGTCCCGACGTGGTGCTGATGGACCTGCGGTTGCCCGGCCTCGGCGGAGTGGAGGCGATCCTCGCGATCCGGCAGTACGATCCGGCGGCGCGGGTGATCGTGGTGACGACCTACGACGTCGACGAGGACATCCACCGCGCGATCCAGGCCGGGGCGCTGTCGTACCTGCTCAAGGACACGACGAAGGCGGAGATCGTCGGCGCGATCCGCGCGGCGCGGGCCGGCGAGAAGGTGCTTGCGCCGGCGGTCGCCGCCCGGCTGGCGGCGCGGCGCCGGCGGCCGGAGCTCACCCAGCGCGAGAGGGAGGTGCTGCAGCGGGTCGTGCGGGGCCGGAGCAACAAGGAGATCGCTGCCGAGCTCTCGCTGGCCGAGGACACCGTGAAGAGCCACCTGCGCACGCTCTTTGCCAAGCTCGGCGTGCAGGACCGCACGGCGGCCGCCGTGGCGGCCCTCCGGCTGGGCATCGTGCCGCTGCCCTGAAGGCTTGTTGGCGGGCCCGCGGCGGACGTGGGGCTGTGGGGATGGCGGGAGGCGAGGGTGTCCGGTCGGAGACCGGACCTGGACTGGGTGGCTGGCGGAGAATCTCTGCGCCCGGTTCGAGGTCTCCCGCCGCAGGGCCACCCGCGGCGAGAAGCTCCACACCGCCTAACGGGTCGCTTTGGGCGTGAGCCGGCGGTGGGGCGCGTCCAGCTGGCCGCGCGTGACGCCGAGCTGGTTGATCAGCCGGAACTCTCGCCAGAGCTCGGCGCCGCTGATCTCGCCCGCGAGAAGCTGCCGGTAACGGCCGACCACGCGAGCGATCTCCTCAGCCGTCTCGTCGAGGAGATCGACCCGGAAGTGCCGGGCGCCGAGCTCGAGGAGGCGGCCGACGAACTCGGCGCCGGTCTGAGCCCGGGAGTTGAATACGGTGTTGCGGCAGCCGGCGTCGGCCTTCACCGGGTGCTCGGCGCCGACATGGTCGCGGAGGCGCAGGTCGACGTGCTCGCAGGGCCGGCCGCAGTCGCGGTAGTCCTTGCCGGTGGAGAGGAAGGCGCAGAACACGCAGTGCTCCATGTGAAACATGGGCATGTGCTGGTGGATCGTGATCTCGAGCGCGGTGGGATCATCGGCGGCGAGCAACGCCTCGAGCTGCTGGATGTTGAGGTCGTAGGAGGCGGTCACGCGCTCGAGTCCGAAACGCCGGCGGAAGTAATCGGCGCTCCATTCGTTGGCCACGTTGAGCGAAAAGTCCCCGCGCCGGCGGCAGCCGGCGAAGAACGAGAGGTGGTCGAAGTTGCGGACGAGGTAGCCGTCGGCGTCGCAGGAGCGGACCTGCTGGAGGATCCACTCGTCGCCCGGCTTGAAGACGCGCGGGGGCGCGACCCAGATGCTGCGGTGTGCGCCGGCGGCTCCGAGGGCGCCGCGGTGGGCGCGGAAGCGGGCGACCGCCTCGCGGTAGTGCTTCGGGTTCTCGAACTCGCAATAGAGGGTTTCGACGCCGGGCAACGCCAGCGCGGGTTCGAGCTGCCGGAGGTGGTGGATGACGACGATCAGCTCGGGGGCCTGGGCGGCGGCCGCGGCGACGGCGGCCGCGTCCCTTCTCGGCCAGGCCGCGGTGGCGCCGTCGGGCACGAGCGTCCAGCGGTGGGGCGCGGACCGGAGCTCGTCGAGGCGGGCGACGGCGTCGCGGCGGACGCGGTTGAGCTCGCTCATGGGGAGCATGAGCCCGGGCTCGAGTTGCGAGTCGAGTCGGTCGAGGCGGAAGGGCGTGCCGCCGAGGCGGCCGAACTGCTCGCGCAGGCGTTCCGGGGTGAGCGGGTGCCTCTCGGCGGCGACGAGTGCGATCGCCGACTCGGCGCGGGCGATGTGGCCGAGCTCGTCGCGCAGCAGGAGGGTGAGCGGGCCGCCGGCGCGGCCGTGGACCTCGGCGGTGAGGGGGCGGAGGGTGCGCGGCTGGTCGCCCGCGAATGTGGCACGGAGGCGCTTCTCGTGCGCGGGGTCGCTGTTCTTCCAGACGACGTCGCCAGGGTGGACGAGCGAGAAGTCCACGGCGCCGCGGCCGAAGGTGAGCAGCGTGTCGGCGCCGCGCGGGAAGACCTCGTAGACGCGGCCGCCCGCCTCGCCCTTTTCCGGCGCGCCGTAATCGAAGACGACGCCGTCGCCAGGTTTCACGGACGGAGCAGCGACCGGCGAGCCCGGTGTTTCGCTGCGCGCCTGGCATGCGGGCCCGGGCGCTTGACCGCGTTGGGGGCAACGCGGTCCGCCAGCGGAAGCGGGTTCCAGGCGGACGAGCACGCCGTCGCGCTCGACGCGGGTGACGGTGCCGAGGCGCACGCCGCGTTTGGTGCCGAAGCGGGCGTGGACGAGCTGCTGGTTGTCGATGCCGCGGAACCAGCCGGTGGAGAGGCCGCGCGAGAACGCCATCTCGAGGTCGTACCGGTGCGCGTGCCAGAGGGCGTCGACGGTCCGACGGTCGCGCGCGCTGTCGGCGGGCAGATCGCCGAGTTCGGTGGCGATCCGGTCGACGGCCTCGCGGTAGACGCGGGTGAGGTTGGCCACGTACTCGGCGCTTTTCAGGCGGCCCTCGATCTTGAGGGAAGCGACGCCGAGCCGCATCAGCTCCGGCAGGACATCGAGTCCGGCGAGGTCCTGCGGGCTGAGCAGGTAGCGCCGGCCGCCGAGGTCGACCGGCCTGCCATCGGCGACGAGGTCGTAGGGCATGCGGCAGGCCTGGGCGCATTCGCCGCGGTTGGCGGAGCGGCCGCCGAGCGACTCGCTGGTGAGGCATTGGCCCGAGTAGGCGACGCAGAGCGCGCCGTGGACGAAGACCTCGAGGGGAAGCCGGGCGGGCGTGTCGCCGAGCGTCGCGCGGAGCTTGGCGATCTCGGCCAGCGAGTTCTCCCGGGCGAGCACGACGAGCTGGGCACCCAGTTCGTGGGCGAACTGCACCCCGGCGGGGCTGGTGACGGTCATCTGCGTCGAGACGTGGATCGGCAGGTCGGGCGAGAGCGCCCGGATCATCCGGCACAGGCCGACATCCTGCACGATCACTGCGTCGATGCCGGCTGTAACCAGAGCACGGATGTAGTCGGCGGCATCGGCGAGCTCGTGGGAGAAGACGAGGACGTTGAACGTCACGTAGCCCCGCACGCCCCGCCGGTGGAGGAAACGCATGAGCTCGGGGAGGTCGGCGGCGGTGAAGTTGTGCGCGCGCATCCGCGCGTTGAAGCGATCGAGGCCGAAGTAGACGGC